>JBFILE010000071.1:0-13611 GCA_041599855.1 Thermoplasmatota archaeon | reverse complement strand
TCCTCGCATCCGCAGCCATGGCTGGCGAAGCACTCGCGACCGGCGTATTCACCGACGTGGTCCTTCCCCTGTCCCTTGCCGTCATCATGTTCGGCCTCGGCATGGGCCTCGGCCGCGCCGACTTCGTGCGCGTCCGCGAGATGCCGAAAGCCGTCGGCGTGGCCCTCGCGCTGCAGCTCCTGTGGCTTCCGACGGCCGCAATCCTCGTATCCATCGTCGCATGGAAGTTCTTCGCCGTGGGCCCGGCCATCATCCTCGGCATCATGGTGCTCGCATCATGCCCCGGCGGCACCACGAGCAACCTCGTGACCTATCTTGCACGCGCGGACGCCGCGCTCTCCGTGACCGTGACGAGCGTCGCAAGCCTCGCCGCGGTCCTTACCACGCCCCTCGTATTCCTCGGGATGAGCTGGGTGCTCACCGGATCCCCCGAAGTGGTGCGCGTGTCCTTCGGTGAGATGGCGGCGCTCGTCCTCGCCATGGTCGTCGTCCCCGTACTCCTCGGGATGGGTTTCCGCCGCGCGCGCCCCGGATGGGCGACGGCGGCCGACCGCCCGGTCCGCATCGCGTCCGCATTCTTCCTCGCGCTCGTGGTCGCCATCATCATCTACGAGAATCGCGCCGATTTCTGGTCCCTCGCACTCCTCTCGGTGCCGGCGGCCCTTGCGCTGAATGTTCTCGCCCTCGGCGGCGGCTTGTATTTCGCTCGTGCAGCGGGGCTTGCGGAACCGCAGGCGCGGGCGGTCGCCATCGAGGTCGGCTACCAGAACGGAACCCTCGGAATCGCCATCGCGGTCGCCGAACTCGCGAGCCCGGAGGCTGCGATCGTTCCCGGATTCTACAGCCTCGCCATGTTCGCGAGCGGCGCCATCCTCGCGTGGTGGTGGGCACGGGACACGCCGCGACAGCCGGCGACGGGCGGCCCTTCCGCGTATGTCCCTCCGCCCGTGATCCGCGGGCGGATCTGAGCCGGGCGGTTCAGGGCGTGCGGAGCCGCGCCGTCTGAAGGAGGGCCGCGGCATTGCACGTGCGCGCCACATTCGGCAGCAGGCGGGATGCACGAATCCCCGGCGGCACCGTTCACGCGAGCGACATGTACAGCTTCGTGGAGCGCTCGCGCACCATCGCGTTCGGATGAGCGATGAGCGGTTTCACGGCATCACGGATGCTTTCACGCATGGTTTCGCCGGGCTCGCTCGCCGCGAGTTCCTCGATGGCGTTGAGGAGTTCACGCGCCAAGGCTTCCTTCGGTTTCTTTCCGAGCGCGCCCGCAAGGAGTGGAAGCGCGAGTTTCGCACGCTCCGTCGATGAAGCGCCGAAGCGGCCGATGGCGATGGCAGCGAAACCCGTGGCCGCAAACTGCTGGTGGCGACCGAGTTGGTCCGCGAGTTCACCGAGGCACGGTTCCACGGCATGGGGGTCATCGGTGGCGAGCGCTGCAAGGATGCCGAGGGTCGCCGTCCGGAATGGCGCATCGTCGCTTGCGAGCCCGAGCCGGATCTCGGCCGCGTAGGGCCCGAGTTCCTCGGGATTCTCCGCGGCATGTTGAAGGAGGGCTTCGGCCGCGCCTTGCCGGACGAGGTGACGCGGGTCGTGGAAGAGCGCGACGGTCCGGCCGATGAGTTCCGTATCGTCGACGAAGGCATTCGCCAGATAGCGGCTGGCGCTGCGCTGGCCGGCGGCTGATCGCTTCACGAACGCCTCCAATGGGTCGTCGGGTGCCGTCATCTCGGTCTCGCGGGTCACGCCTCGGTCACGCTCCGTTTTGTCCAGCTCGCGCAGCGAGCCGGCTCCACACGTCGATTAGGCAGGCGGCTCACTTAAGGCATTCCGCCATGAATTGGATGGGGCCGTGCGCGACCTTGGCGAGGGGCGCTGCACGAGCACCGGCTACCGCCCTGCCCGACCTGCCGGGCCCGTGCGCCACGGCTGCGGTGCGAGCGACCAGTCGACTTGTCCGGCCCGCCTTCGGAACGGTCATCCGCCCGCAGATTCCGTGCCAGCCCGACCTGGGCCGCCCCGGTCGTCCCTTCACTGCCTGCCTGCGTGGTGCGCCTTCCGGACCGCACCGGAAGGGGGGGACGGCACCCGTCGACTTCATAAGCATTGGGCGACTCCATGTGATTGGCCCCTTCGGGGAGCCGGTCCGTAGTGGATCGCATCATCGAGGCCGGTCGGCGCAAGTCGGCCACCATCGGGATCTGCAAAGCTACGGAAACAAGAGAGTGATTCATAATGAGTTTCGGAAACAGGGGCGGCGGCTTCGGCGGCCCCCGCGAAATGCACAACGCCACGTGCGCAGAGTGCAACCAGACGACGCAGGTACCGTTCCGCCCGACAGAAGGCCGCCCCGTGTACTGCCGTGATTGCTTTGCCAAGCGCAGCCCCGACCGCGGCGACCGCGGCGGCGACCGTGGCGGCCGTGGCGGCAGCTTCGGCGGCGACCGTGAAATGCACGAAGCCACCTGCGCAGAGTGCAACCAGCCCACGCAGGTGCCTTTCAAGCCCACCGAGGGCCGACCCGTGTACTGCCGTGACTGCTTCGCGAAGCGTGCCCCCCCGCGCGGTGGCAGCTTCGGTCGCCGCTGATCCAGCGGTGAATGAAGCGGTTCGATGAGGTCTTCGGACCTCGTCGGGCATGCAACACCTGATCAACCCGTGCCGGGGGGAAACCCGGCCGTTTTTCATTTCATTCCTTCATGAGCGTGAGCGCTCACTCGCCGCGGACCCGCCGGCGAGAGTCATGTCACGAATCCAATCCCGACGCACCCCGACCCTTCGCGACCCGAGCGGGTTCGCCGTCCGGCGGCCTTTCGCGCGACGCTCATCGCCTGCACGGCGGCAGGCCATCGGTCGATCGGCCACAATCCATTCGGTCCGTGCGCCCCGCGTAGTGCGCGTGGAACACTGCCCCCATTGCGAGAGCGAATTTGCGAACGAAGAGGAAGTCCACCAACACATCGCGCAGGTGCATGCCCGGGTCTGGACCGGCCCATCAACATTCAGCGCGGCCGGTGACGAAGGCGCGGTGGGCGCCGTGCCCCCGACAACAGCGGATCATGTCGCAACGGACGGGAATCGCGCCCATGCGGAGGATTCCGCCGGAAAGGGCCGGGATGCGGAATCGGACGACGCCATGGCCGCGGGCGCGAAGCGCGCGAAGGATCTGGCGGACAACCCGCCACAGGATCATGGGACACGGTGATTTCCGCGTCGCTGGGTGGAGCCATGCGGTGCGCCCCGGTCCAGGCTGGACGACTGCGCCCGCCACGCCACGCCACGCTATTTTTCGCCTTCCCCCTGTTCCTGACTGATCCACCGGATATGCACGCCGGACGGACGCGGACGTGATCGTGCGTCCGCCGGCACCCGTGTCCGGGTCCGGCGGGTGCCACCTTCACGGTGGGCAGGTCGACCTCGACGAAGGTGCCGCACACCCCCGGCCCGCGAGGGGCAATCCCATGGCCCCCAGCTGTCCGCGGTCGCCCGCGTCAATCGGTGATCCCGACCCATTCGTCCGGAGACACGGTCAGGTCCGGTTCGAGGAGGGCGAGTCCGCGGCTCACGGAGGTTCCGGCATCCGGCAGGCTCACCCACGACCACGACAGGATGAGCCGGGGTCGGACGGCGCGCACCCCTTCGATGACCCGGATGGCGTCGGCAGCCGCCGCCGCATCCCTGGGGGAGGTTCCGATGCCCATGAGCCAGAGGACGGGCGCGGACGTGGTGGAGTTGAGGAGGAGTTCGGGATGCTTCCGCAGCACGCGTTCGCTGACCTTTGCGTCCTGGCCCGTGTCCACATCCAGCATGAAGGGGAAGGCTTCCGTGATGTCCATGTAGCTGATGAAGGGGACGACGGTGATCGCGCCCTTTGCAATGAGGGAGGCCATGCGTGTGCGCACGGTACGGGGCGTGACGCCCAGTTCCTCGGCAATCTCGGTCGGGCGCAGGAAGGCGTCGCGAAGCAGGATGAACATGAGGCGCCGTTCCAACCCCGTGGGGTCCTCGGCGCCCCATGTGCGTGGCGTCACGACGTGATGGGACACGGCCCCGGTCTTCTCGTGGAATGCCCGGGCCACGGCGTCCAGGTCGCCGCCGGCAGGAATGCCGAGGTTCGTCCGGAGTTCGTACCCGTCGAGACGGCACGTGACCCCCGGCGGGTTTCCCGCACGTGCCGTCGCCTCCGCCTGCCGGCACGATTCGTCGTCCGGGTACACGAAGCCGTAATGGGCGACTTCCATCCGCGCAAGGGATGCGTCCGGAAACATGCGCATCCCGCAAAGGATCCCGGCAGCCTCCAGCGCTTCGAGGCGACGCTTCACGGTGTTCCCGTGGACCTTGAGGGCACGGGCCACGTCCCACACGCCGAGGGTGCCGCGCTCCCGGTCCACGGGGTTCAACGGGTGCCAGGACAACTTCCGGAGAATGCTGGCGTCAACGGCGTCCACGCCGCGCCATGGTCGCGGGGCCTTGAAATGGTTCGGGTGGATGGGTGGAGCGAGGGGGGTTGTTTCGCCGTTCGTCCGATCCTATCCCAGCGTCGGGTGGCAAATCCTCTTGAGGCACGCCGACCTCGTGGCGCCGTGGCCCGCCCCGGCACCCCCGTGTTTGCGATCGCCCTCGCGCTCCTGACCCTCGTCCCGAGCGCCGTCGCCGCGCAGGATACGCTCGCCGGCCAGGAGATCCGCCTCACGATGGCCCCGGGGATCAGCATGGCGAACGCCACCATCTTCGCCGGAAGCCTGGGAATCGGGCAGGCCCCGCTTGAAGACCTGGTCGTCCTGGATGCGGGCACCCTCGTCATCGGACCCGGCGACCTGGTCGCATGCCCCCGTGAGAATGGCGCCCAACGTCGGGTTCCGGCCGCGCTGCGGGCCTTGGAGGGTCCGTGTCGGGGCGGCACCATCCACACGGATCCGTCGATCCGGTTCGGCTTCGGGACCACGGTCCGGGTCGAAGGCTCCTTCGACGTGGAACACGCGCCCGAGGCATCGTTGTCCCTGTTCAGCCCCTTGTCCACCGGGCAGGCTCCTTGGTGGGTCACGACCATGGGGGCAACGGGCATCGGCCTCAAGCCAACCGGGACCAACTTCACCTTCTACGCGGTGAGCCCGGGCGCCAGCATCATCATCGACTCGGGCAACGAGCGGTACCAGTACAACGAAACCGAGTTCCGGTTCACGTTCGAGGACGCCACCGGGTTCCAGATCTCGGGTGGCGGACTCGTGGCACAGATGCCCCGCACCTTCGGGATGTCCCTCGAACCTGCGGACGATGGCGCGTTCCGCGATGTCCTCCACCCCTTCCGCCTCCTTGAGTTGCAGGGGCTCCTGCTTGGCGTCGATGCCCGGGAACCGGTGCGCAACCTGACGGCCGTGATGGGCAATTTCACGCGCGTCCCGTCCCTCCTGAACGGCGCGATCCTCGGCCGGTTGAACGGCTCGTTCGGCTCCGCCACGTTCACAAGTGCAGATTCCGCAATGGTGCGGGTTCCCGCATTCACAGGAGGCTACGGCGGTGGCGAAATGACCGGGACCGGAACGTTGGCTTTCTCGGTTTCGAGCGCGGGATTTGCAGCGCCCGGTGAGGACCCGGAAACGCCCCCATGGTTGACGGCGAGCCTTCTTTGGTTGATCACGGTCGCCGCATGGGTGATCATCCCGCGTCCCGAGACCCCTCCCCGTGACCCGGCGTTGGCCCGCATGATCTCCGTGGCCGTGTTCCCTGTCGCATTCGTGGTCTGGGATCTCCTTGTCGCAGACGCCCTTGGCGTGAGTGCGGGGGCCCTGTGGATGGCGGGAGAACCGCGCGGGTCCATCGCAGCTTTCGTTGCGGTCCAGACCGCGGCGCTCATCATCGGTTGGCTCCTCGTTGCATTGCCGGTGCGGTTTGCGGCATCGAGGGTCCTTGCGCGGTTTGCTCCGCGCGCGTTCGCAGTCCACCGGTATCTCGGCGTCCTGTCGTTCCTCGTTGTCGCATTCGTGTGGCCGTTCGCCCTTCTCGGGCTCGCGTTCATGATTGTGCGTCTTTGACGGGAACCCGGCGCATGCGGACGCGCTCACGCACCTTCCGCGATCCGGCGCGCACGAGTCGCACCGCGTTTTCCACGGTGATGCGGAAGAGGATGCCGACGATCGCGACGGCCGCGAAGACCGTGGGCACGACAATGGTGCGGCTGGACAACGTGACGAGGGCGGCGTTCGAGATGGCCTGGGACGCGACGCGGCCGTCTGCGATGTAGCTCGCGGAGCGCCTGTCGCCGCTGACGAGCAGTTCGTCGGTGGCGTCCTCGATGGCGTATCCTTTCGGCATCGTGATTGTGAAGTTGAGGCGCCACCCGGGCGGGGCCTGGAAGTCCAGCAACTGGTCGAAGCCGATGATGGCGAACGCGCTCTGTTCGAGGATGGGGGCCGTCCGGTTCTCCTTGATGCGATCCTGAAGGGTATCCGCAGCCGTATCCGCCTCGTTCTCGTCGCTTCCGAAGTCGGCGAGGAGGTCCGTGAGGGCAAGCCGGTCCAGGTACCGCAGCTCGAAGCGGGCATCGAGGATGATGGGCGGATCCTTGAACGCCGCACTCTTGCGCTGCACCGTGTCGTTGGTGTCCGAGTCGCCTTCGCGGAGACGCTCCACGGGGACGAGGTTCGACCATTCGAAATCGGCGACGAGCACCGTGACCCCGGACAGGGTGGAGGTGATGAGCCGTTTCGCGGCCGACACCTGTAGGGCCTTGAAGGCCTCGATGACGACGCCTCCTGCGGCGAGCCGGAATTCTTCAGCCGTCAGGTACATGCGCGTCGTGTTCACGCCGAAGGCTTCGCGCAGGCTCTGGTTCGAGTACGGGTTCGACGCATTCAACGCCTGGTCCAGGTATTCGAGGGAGATGACGCGGAACTCGAAATGGGCGGTGGCCGAGAAATCGGCTCGCACCTTGCCGCCGCCGAAGACGATGCCGAGGAGGTCGAATTCCGCGTTCGTGATGTTCACGTGGAGGGCGAGGTCCACCTCTTCGCCGGTCAGGTCTTCCCCGGTCTCGTTCTCGAGTTGGGAGACCACTGTCTGGTACACGGGATTCAGGACGGTTCCGAGGACACGGGCCTCGTCCGGGATGGGGCCTTCCGGCGCAACCGGGACCGCGCCGAGGCCGGCGAGGAGCGGCACGAGGAGGAGCGCCATCATGCGGGCCAGAGGTTCACCCCCCCGGCGGTCACCATGAGCCATGACAGACAGACCAGGAAGACGCCGAAGGCGGCGACCCGCATGACGGAGGTCTGGATGGCGAGTCGGGACGCGCGTTGTCCGGGCTCAAGGTGCGCAAGACTGCCCGCGATGCGGTAGGCGTGCACGGTGCTCCCGATGCCGAGCCAGATGATGGCGAGGGCGGCGCCGACGGCGAACCCGGGCACGCGGAGGGCGCGGAGGTCGTCGAGGACGAATCCGAGGAGGAAGAGGGCAAGCGCTTCCGCGATGGCCCGCGCGCGTGCTGCGGGGTATGAGGCTTCCACGTCGGCCCGGGCGGGCACGACCGGGAGCCGTTGCCGGACCGCGTGCCAGATTTGCGACCGGCGCACGTGGAACCGGGCGCGGACCTGTCGCGCATCGCCTCTCCAGCGATCCATCGCTGCCTTCATCGACCGGCCCACGGCATCCCCGCGTCATGAACGAATCGGCGTTGCGGGTGCCGAACCGGGCGGACGATCGACGAATTGGCGCAGCGTGGGATGGCGGGGGATCCTGCTGGCGCATGCGCCCCCCGCGGCCCCAGGGACCCTTACTCCCGACCTCCGCCCGAACCGCCCGCCTCACCCGTGCTCATCGTCCGGCGTGTACACGGACTCGCCGTCCTCCGCAAGGGACCCTTCCCCAACGAGCGCAGCCACCGCTTCATCGAGACGCACCTTGATCTCGGGAGTCCGCCGCGGCCAACCGAACAGCGCGGCCATGTTCCGCGTGAGTTCCTCACGGGGAATGCGGTGGGCATCCCGGGTGACGTGGAGGGCGGCCTCCATCAATTCCGCCAGATGGACCTCCTCGGCCTTGCGAGCCGTTTCCGCGATGGCGGGATCGGGTACGCGAACCACGGGGGCTTCCCGCACCTCCCGCCACAGGAACCCGTGGCCATCCGCCTGGATGTGCCCCGCGGCAGAAAGGCTCGCCACGGCTTCCGTGAACACTTCGCGCAGGCGCTTGCTGCCACGTGCCAGATGCCATGCGTCACGCACGCGCCGGAGGACGACTTCAGGGTGGACGGGCTCCTCCTCTTCAACGACGTGCACGATGACCCGCTTCACGTGGATGCGTGCGAGGGGATCTTCGACAGGAAGTTGCTCGGGGATCTCCCCCACTGCAAGGGAATAGGTTTCCGCCCACTCGGGGATTGCCCCGTCGCGGATGTCCACGAGTGGCACCATCTCGATCTCGGATGCTGCGCGGGGCGAGCCGTCATCCGCGTCCAGGTCGGTGCTGGCCGCCGCTGCCGGTTCGCGTCGGCCCGCGAGGGCCTCGTCGATGGCCCGCTTCAACCGCGCAACTTCGTTCGTGCGGTCCCGGTACCAGCTCGGCCCCCAGATGCGGTGGATGCGCCAGCCCAGGTTCTCAAGGACTTCCTGGCGGAGGCGGTCCCGGTCACGGGCCACCTTCGAGGAATGGTACGAGGCCCCGTCGCATTCGACGCCGAGAAGGAATCGTCCCGCCTCCTTGGGGTGGCGCACGGCGATGTCCATGCGGTACCCTGCGGAGCCGACCTGCGGTACCGCCTCGAAGCCCAGGCCTGCGATCGCCTGCGCGACATCCTCCTCCAACGGGCTCTCGGCGCCCGCGGACGATGCCGGCTTCGTCGCCGCATCCGCGTCCACGGCCGTCAACGCGGCAGGCCCCCGTTCCGCGTATTCGAGGTAGCGGCGGAGATGGCGGACCCCGATGCTCTGGACGTCGGGGTCGAATTCGCCGACCCGGATGGATGCCACGACCTCGACGCGCTGTTTTGCGCGCGTGATCGCCACGTTGAGGCGGCGTTCCCCGCCGGCCCGCGTCAACGGCCCGAAGTTCATCGTGATCTTCCCCTGCTCGTCGGGGCCATACCCGATGGAGAAGATGATGATGTCGCGCTCGTCCCCCTGCACGGATTCCAGGTTCTTGATGAAGAAGCCGCTCAGGCGATCCTCCGAGAAGTACGTGTCCAGGTCCGGGTTCTCGGTGCGGGCGCGGTCGAGGACGCGCTGGATGGTGCTCGCCTGCGCCTCCGAGAATGCGACGACACCGAGGGACATGTGGGGGTGGGCGCGGGCGTGGTGGAACACGCGCTCCACGACCTTCTCCGCTTCAACAACGTTGTCCGTGGACGTGCCTCGCCGGTACACGCCATTCACATGGTAGAGTTCGACGCCCACGTCCGCGCGCTTCTCGGTGGCGGACGGGAACGTGACGAGTCGACCATCGTAGAACGATCGGTTCGAGAATGTGATGAGGTCCTCGTGGCGACTCCGGTAGTGCCAGTTCAACGAGATGGATCGGAGGGCGCCCGCGCTCTTGGCGAGATCAAGGACTGAGTCGAACTCGTCGAGTTGATCCTCCTCGTACGTGTCCGGGCCCTCCACCGTCTCGCGGTCGAAGAACGTCGTCGGCGGCAATTGCTTCTGGTCGCCCGCAACGATGAGCCGCGAACCCCGGTAGATGCAGTTCGCGGCGTCGGCCGGACGCACCTGGGATGCCTCGTCGAAGATGATGACGTCGAAGGTGAGGGTGGACGGGATGAACTGGCTCACGGTCAGCGGGCTCATCATGAGGCACGGCTTCAACGCCTGCGCCACGGAACCCGCCTGTTCGAGGAGGCGCGGGATCGGCATGTGCCGGGTCTTCTTCTGTGCCTCGCGGAGGATGAGTCCGACGGCCCCTGCGGTCGTGGTGGGGCGCGCCTGGTTGCACGCGTCCGCCACATCCCGCGCGATGCTGGCGACGAATTGCCGGTCGAGGGCGCGGAACTCGGAGACGAGCATGTCGCGGTCGCTGGACCGGACCGGTGAAAGGTCGGTCCGCACCGCGTTGAACGCGTGATCGATCCAGGATTCCAGGACCGCGCGCCGGATCACGTCCGCCACGTCATCGCGCGGCACCTTCTCTGTCTCCACGAACTGCACCTGCGCCTCCAGTCCGCGACCGTCAAGGCGCGCGCGGGCATCCTCGTAGGTGACCCACGTGTGGATCTCTCCCATGGTCTCCGCGAGTTGGGCGACGAAGGCTTCCGCATCGTCGTAGGCGTCGTCGAGTTCGTCGGAGAGCGCGTCATGGCGGGCGGGCGCGAACATGCGGAGGATCGCTTCCCGCGCCTTCAACCAGTTCTTCTGCGCATCGAGGACCATCTTGGGGGTCACGGATACATCAAGAAGGCGCCGCGCCGTCGGCTCATCCAGCGGATCATCGAGGATGGTGCGCAACTCCTTGACCCAGAGTACTGCATCGCGCACGGCCGCCCAGTCGGTGTCGAGACCCTGGTACAGGGGGCCGATGAGTCGCGACGCTTCCGCGTAGCGCGCCTCGACGGTGGCCGCAGAATCGTGCGCGACCTTCCGTTTCCGCAGGAGTTGGACGGCGCGACCAACGGTGACTCCGGCAGGCGCGAGTCGGTCGATGACACCAACATGGGGAACGAGGGCATCGAGATTGCGCGAGATGTCGATGATGGTCTCGACGACGCCGGCGATGGATTCGTCCCGAAGGCTCCGGAACGCGCGACGGCCATGGTCCCCGTCCCGCCACGTCTCGAAGCGGGCGTGGACGCGCTCGGCGCGATCCAGGAGGTCGATGATGGCGTTCGTGTCCGCCGCCTTCGCGATGAGGGATGGGTACGTGACGCCCAATGTGCGTGCAGCGTTCGTGATGACGAGCGCGTGCTGGAGGGCGCGGGCGACGGCCGAGGTGTTGGTGTCCTCGCCCTTCCAAAGCCCGCCCAGTTGGACGCCGTGGGTGGCGCCCCACTTCTCCAGTTCGTCCTTGGCGTCCTTCCACTGCATGGCATGGGCGAGGGCCCGGATCGTGGTCTCGTTCGCGACGCCCGTGAGGCTCAGCGACTTCAACGTCTTCCGGTCGCGCCAGGCGTCCGGGTGCAGGGTGCGGATCCCGGAATGGATCTCACGGAACCGGATGAAGAGGCCGCGGATGTCCGCATCGATGATCTCGGGCCGCAGGATCTCGAGGGCTCCGTCGCGGGCCCTGTTCAATCGCCCGATGAGCTCGCCAAGCCCCTCAACTTCCGCGGCGAGTGTTTCGATGACGCCGGGGCGCGCCCATTCCGGCTGCGGGGTTTCCGGCTCCGCGAGGGCACGCAGGGCCATGGTCACGGTGGCCATGGAATCCATCGTCGGGGGGCGATGGGTGACGTCGAGGGCTTCGTGGAGGGCGGTGATTTCCGCCTCGGTGTCCGCAAGCGCCCGGCTGTGCTCGTAGAAGACTGCGAGGTCCGTGAGGCCGGTGACGTCCAGGTCCACGACGTGGGGGAGATGGGTGCTGTGGACGTCAAGGGCGCGCAGGGTTTCGACCGCCGCCGTGCCTGCGTCCGGGTCGATGTCCTTCCACGACGAAAGCGTGGAAAGGTCCGAGACGGCGTGATCGTAGGCATCGCACGCGGCCGCCAAGGCGTCCACGAGTTCGCCCGTGATTTCCTCATCCTCTGCAAGGAAGAGCGGTGCGACGTCGGGGGCCTCGGCGAGATGGACGAGCATGCGGACGTCCGCGTCGAGGTCTCCAAGGAGGACGGGGGCGGCGACGCCGAACTCGGCGCGAACGGTCCCGTGGACATCGCGCAGATGCGCCAGGGCGGCAGCCCCGGATTCGAGGGCTTCGGTGATCCGCGCCCGGGACGCCGCGTCCAGCTCCTCGCCCACGTAGCCGCGCCACGTGAATGCGTTCCCTTTCTCGATCACGTCCCACGCGCGGCCGAGGGATTCGGCGTCCTCCATGATGGCGTGGTAGATCACGGGGGTCAGGGTCTTGCCGAGGTCTTCGGGCACGGGTGCCTGCGGGAGGGCCTGGAGGCCGCTTGCAAGGCCCATCGCATGGTGGAGCGTCCAACCCATGGGCGGCCGCGGGGTGTTGAGGCGAGTGGCGTACGTGGATAACCGGTGCCGTGTGTCAGCGAGGCGGGCGGTGGATGGCGGCGCCGGGATGCCGGTGAGTTTCGCGTGGGCGCCGACGGCTGCGCCAAGGGCCTGCGCGACCTCCTTCCGCGTGGCCTTGTGGCTGTGGAGCGGGAGCACGAAATCGCCGAGGCCCGAGGATTCCAGGCGGGATTGCACGACTTCGAGCGCCGCTGCCTTCTCACTCACGAAGAGGACGGTCTTCCCGTTGGCGAGGAGTTCCGCGATCATGTTCGCGATGGTCTGGCTTTTCCCGGTTCCCGGGGGCCCGTCCATGACGAAGCTGTGCCCGTCGCGGGCGGCGACGATGCATTGCCGTTGGCTCGCATCCGAGTCGAGGATGGTGTGGAGGGTTTCCGGGGGCACCTTTTCGTCGAGGTCCGCTTCGGGGATCGGCTCGAAATCGTAGGATGTCTCGGATTTGTGGCCCATCGCAAGGGCTTGGATGAGGGGATGGTCGCAGATGGCGTCCTCGTGCTCTTCGAGGTCGCGGTACATGGATTCCTTGTGGAACGTGAACGTGCCGAGGACGACGGATTCCTCCACGGTCCACGGGAGGTCTTCCGGGATGGCGGCGCGGATGGCTTCGCACACGGTCGTCGGATCCACGGATTCCAGGTCGTCGACGCCGGGGAGTTCCACATCGAAATCATGCTTCAGCTTCGACGTGAGGGACGGGTTGATGACCGCATCCTCCTCGCCGAGCCGCAACTCGAACGCGGCCCGGGGCGAGGGACGCTCGAGCTTCACGGGGACGAGGAGCAGGGGACTCCGCACGGGCTCGTCCACGTCGGACTCGTTCCAGACAAGTGTGCCCATTCCCACATAGAGGACCCAGAGGCCGCGGTCCATGAAGTCCTGTTTTGCGCGCCGATCCAGGGCGCGGAGGGCACGGTCGAGGACATCCGCATCCTTCGCGCTGGAGAGGAGTTGCCGGGCGGGAAGGCGGATCTCATGGATGGCATCGGGGCCGAGGTCGAGGGCTTCGCGGGGCGCGTGGAACTGCCAACCCTTGCGTCCCTTGTGGAGGTGGTCCCATACGTCCATCATGCCGGGGCGGAGAATCTCCAAGGAGGACGAGGTGGGCTTGTAGTAGATGAGCCGGTTCCGGCGGGACAGGTTGATCAGGTCCTTCCGCCACTTCCGCACCTGCTCGCGGACCCGGTCCGCACTCATTCCCGACCACCCGCACCCATCGGACGGGGGAGGGCGCCGGAGCGATATGATGGTTGGGGCGGGGTGGGCGGCGGGGATGGGCATCATGGGGCGAAAGGCTGCATCGCGCCGGATCCCGGGAGACCGCCCTCCGGGAGAATGCCGGGACACGGAGATTCGTCCGCTCGCGGGGTCGCTTGGGGTCGCGTGCGGCGTGTCGTCGTGCGGCGGTCGCATCTCATTGCCGTCTGGCGAGGCCTCCTCCGGGGGTCGCCTCCGGGGGTCGCCTTTGGGGGTCGCCTCCGGGGGAGGTGGCGCGGGTGGAGGG
>JBFILE010000070.1:0-13713 GCA_041599855.1 Thermoplasmatota archaeon | reverse complement strand
GGTGCGCGTCATTGCGGATTGTTCGCGTGTTTTCGCGCGGGTCGTTCGTCGTGCTTGGTGGCGAGGCGTTCCAGGTGGCGCGCGAGGCGTTGCCGGGTTTCCCGGGGCCGGATGACTTCGTCGACGTAGCCGAGTTCGGCGGCGAAGTACGGGTCGCCGAAGCGTTCCTTGTAGGACGCTTCGAGGATGGCGCGCGCGGCGGCTTCGTCGTCGGCGTGGGTGAGTTCGCGGCGGTGGATGATCTCGACGGCGCTTTCGGCACCGAGGACGGCGATCTCGGCCTGTGGCCACGCGAGGTTCACGTCGGTGCGCAGGTGCTTGGACGCCATGACGATATAGGCGCCGCCGTACGCCTTGCGCGTGATGACGGTGAGTTTGGGGACGGTGGCTTCGCAGTACGCATACAGGAGCTTGGCGCCGCGTCGGATGACGCCGCCGTGTTCCTCTTCGAGGCCGGGGAGGAATCCGGGGACGTCGACGAGGGAGATGACGGGGATGTTGAACGAGTCGGCGAACCGGATGAAGCGGGCGCCTTTTTCGCTGGCTCGGGAGTCGAGGCAGCCGGCGAGGACCTTGGGCTGGTTTGCGAGGATGGCGACGGACCGTCCGTCGATGCGGGCAAGGGCCGTGATCAGGTTGGGCGCGTAGTCGGGTTGGACTTCCAGGAAGTGACCGCCGTCGACGATGCCTTCGACGACGGTGTGCGCATCGTAGGGGACGCGGGAGTCGTCGGGGATGATGGCTTCGAGTGCGTCATCGGAACCCGAGGGCGCGTCAACGGGTTCGAGGCGGGGCGGCATCTCAAGGTGGTTCTGGGGGAGGTAGGAGAGGATGTCGCGGGCACGGGAGATCGCGTCCACTTCGTCTTCGCCGACGAGGTGGGCGACCCCGCTTGCGGTGGCGTGGAGGTCGGCGCCGCCAAGGTCTTCGGCCGTGGTCTCTTCGCCCATGACCTTCTTCACAACGTCGGGGCCGGTCACGAACATGTGGCTGGTTCCCTTGGCCATGATGATGAGGTCGGTGAGGGCGGGGCTGTATACGGCGCCGCCCGCGCACGGGCCGAGGATGAGGGTGATCTGGGGGACGACGCCGCTGAGGGAGGCGTTCCGGAAGAAGATCTCGCCGTATCCGGCGAGGCTTTCGACGCCTTCCTGGATGCGGGCGCCGCCGGAGTCGTTGAGGCCGATGACGGGTACGCCGGATGCGTGCGCCTGGTCGAGGACTTTGCAGATCTTGCGGGCTTGGGCGGCGCCGAGGCTTCCGCCGAGGACGGTGAAGTCCTGTGCGTAGACGGCGACTTCGCGGCCGTGGATCTTGCCGAATCCGGCGACGACGCCGTCGCCGGGGAAGGAGTCGATGGGGAGGGCGCGGGTCGACCCTTGGGGTCGGATGAGGGCGTCGATCTCGATGAAGGAGCCGGGGTCGAGGAGGACATCGAGGCGTTCACGGGCGGTGAGTTTGCCTTTGGCGCGCTGGCGTGCGATGCGGTCGGACCCGCCGAGGGCGAGGCTTTCGTCGCGGAGGCGTTCGAGGCGGATGACGGGCGCGGGACGGGCGACGGGGGCGGCAATGGAGCCGGAACCGGACCCGGGGCCGGACCCGGTGGTGGAAGACGTTCGCGAACGGGCGTCCATGATGCCGGGGCGGGAGGCGGCCATGGGGATCGGGCGGCACTTCTGCGTTCGACGCTTGAGGGTTTCGAAGCGGCTTATGGCAATCGACGTGAATCTGGGGCACCTGATCTTCGTCACCGAGGGAAGCTCACGCCGGGATGTCGGCAATTCACGATTTGTCCGGCAATTACCGATGTTGAGTAAAGGAATCGGGGGCGTTCCGTGTTATTGAACACGTCCGGCCACAGCGTGACACAATCCGGGTCGCGAATCGTCGAATGTCGTGGTTTCGGGGCCGGTGGTCGCGGTCGCGCCCGGGGATGACGCAGGGGCCTCGCCCTCGCGGGCCGGCAGCGCGGGCACATCGTCGTCGCGGGGCGGCAGCGTGGGCACATCGTCGTCGCCGGGTTTGCCGCGCCTGCGCATCGTCCGGCCGAGCCTCGGTCCCGGCACCACCCCTCACCCTCCGGTGGTACCCACTTAAGCCGCAGTCCACGACGAGCCGTCGAATGTGCCGGGGTGGCGGAGCGCGTGGAATCAAGAGGAGGGGTGCAACCCGTCGCCTCGCCGTGTGAGGCGGCGGGTGGGGGTGGGCTGGAGGGGGCCACAAACAACCGCATCCACCCCTCGCGGCCCGCCACTTTCGTTAACTTGGCACCCCCCCCTCACCCTCTCCGTCATCGGTCGTGCCAGCCGAGGGACGGTCGGGCAGCCATGCGACCGTCGCGGAAGGAGGGGACGATTGCAGCGAAGCAGGCGGGGTCGGTAGGCGGAACAGTTTAGCATGGAACGCGACTCGAAGTCGATTGATCCCCTTTCCAGTTGAGGGGGAGGTGCATACCCGTGGAGGACAAGAAACCGGCCCGCGAGCCCATGACGATCCGCGAAGCCGCCCGCAAGGGTGGCGAGACCGTGAAGCGAAAGTACGGTGCCGAGTTCTACAGCGAGATCGGCAAGAAGGGCGGCGAGAAAGGTGGGCAGGCCCGCAAGGCGCAACTCGGGTCGGAAGGATACAGCGCCCTTGGCAAGAAGGGCGGCGAGACGGTGAAGGAGCGCTACGGATCCGGCTTTTATTCCGAGATCGGGAAGAAGGGCGGTGAGAGCGTGGCCCGCGAGAAGGGTTCCGCATTCTACAGTGAGATCGGGCGAAAGGGCGGCGAGGCCCGAGTCGCCCAATCGAAGAAGCTCGAACGCGAACGCAACGGCGGCTGAGCCCCCCGGCGCGCGCACCCATCCTGCCGGTGCGCGCGTTCGTCCGCGCGCCGCAAGCCCAAGCCGACCGGCCGCTTCGGGCGGCACCTCCTTTCGTTTCTCGTTCTGGACGCCCACGGCCCTTGCCGAGGCGCAGGCCTCGGGCCACGTGCCGCGCCGTGATGCCATGCCGGATTCCGGATGAACCTAACCTGCGACCCAGCCGCGACCGCCGCCATCGACTCGCATGCCACATGCCCGCGCCACGGAACCGAGGGCACCGAACACAGGGTACGAACTCCCATCCAAGGCGGCTGCACACCAACACACAGCCAAGGACGAGGCAGCCAGGTCGCCCCGCGATGGTTCACCGTTTCTTGTATCAGAACCGTTAAACCGATTCTTGGACCGACCGCTGCCTGTCAGCAACCGGGATGACGTCCTGTCTCCCGGGTGCAAAGCCAGGTGGTCCCTAACCATGCCCGAGGACGAGACGACGAAGAAGAAGAAACCCATGACCCTCAGTGAAGCCGGAAGGAAAGGCGGTCAGGCCCGGAAGAAACAGCTGGGGCCCGAAGGGTACGCGAGTCTCGGCAAGAAGGGCGGGGACGCGGTGAAGAAGAAGTACGGGCCGGAGTTCTACAGCAAGATCGGCCACAAGGGCGGTGAGGCGCGCCGCGAGCAGCTCGGACCGGAAGGGTACAGCGCCCTCGGCAAGAAGGGCGGTGAGAGCGTGAAGCAGCATTACGGCCCCAAGTTCTACTCGGAGATCGGGAAGAAGGGGGGCGAGACGGTGGCCCGCGAACGGGGGCCCGAGTTCTACGAGAAGATCGGGAAGAAGGGCGGCGAGGCGCGCGTGGAGCAGTCGAAGCGGCTCGAGCGCGAGGAGAAGGAAGAGAAGGAACGCAACGAGGGCTGAGGCCCCGACGCCTTCTCGGCGTACCCCGCACGCTGCAGCGCCTCAAGGCGCATGATGCAAGCCCCGACACGCCGCCGGATCGGTCGCGTGAAAATGTCCCGGCACGCGACCGATCGACCGGGGCCCGGGGATCAACAGGCGGACCCGTCGAGCCGGCGAGGCGGTGGCGCGTTCCTCCCCGCCGATAGGGCTTTATCCGGAAGCGGGGGTGCCGCAACCGATGCTGCCCGACGTGCAGGCCCTCAAGTCGAAACACGCGTACAAGTTGACTCGCGTGGGCGTGACCGGGATCGTGAAGCCGATTGCCGTTTCGCGGCCGTCCGGTGAGCGGTCCCACCTTGTCGGCACCTTCAGCGCGTACGTCGATCTTCCGGCGGACCAGCGCGGCATCCACATGAGCCGGAACGTCGAAGCCGTGAACGCCACGATCGACCTCGCCGTGCGCGAGCCCGTGACCGGCCTCGAGGACCTTGCGGCGAAAGTGGTGAAGACCCTTCTGGAGCGCCATGATTACGCAACGACCGCCGAGGTCGAGATCATGGCCGACTACTTCCGCGAGCGAAAGACGCCCGCGAACGGCGCCCCGACCCTGGAGCGCTACGAGATCATCGCGAACGCGACCGCGGAACGCGACGGCGATGTCCGCCGCGCCATCGGCGTCCTCGCCACCGGCATGACCGCTTGCCCGTGCGCCATGGAGGGAACGCGCGCGGTTCTCACGGCGCGCGGCGCGAATGTCGCGGATTTCCCGACCATCACCCACAACCAGCGGAACAACACCCTTGTCATGATCGAGGCAGGGGACGACGTGGGGGTGGAAGCGGACGACCTCCTCGACATTGCGGAGGCGTCCATGAGCGCGCCCACCTTCGAACTCCTGAAGCGCGGGGATGAGACGAGCCTCGTCATGCTCGCCCATGAGAATCCCCGCTTTGTGGAGGATGTGGTGCGGGAAGTCCTCGCCCGCGTCCAGAAGACGTACGGGCACCTCGCGGACGACGTCATCGTCATCGCACGCAGTGAGGCCGAAGAGAGCATCCACAAGCACAATGCGTTCGCGGAACGGGTCACGACCCTCGGCGAACTGCGCGATTGAACGGTTGCCCGGTCGCTCGGCGGAACGCGCCGACGCCGGCATCCTCGTAACGGTTGCCGACGCCCCGGCGGCGCCCGCGTGCTGCCCTCGTCACCGGCGGCCCCGCCTTGCCGGGCTGCCATCCATTCATGCCCCGGCTGCGGGCCGCTCCGGTGAACCGGTGCGCGGAACCGGGTCCCGCACGGGCAGCCCTCCGCCTCGCCGATACCTTGAAGAAGGCCCGCAGGGGTCGGCGGCTCGTGCAGATTCGTGTGGACGGTTGGAAGAGCGCGATCCGGTTCGACGCCGCGCACGTGATCCCCCACCACCCCAAGTGCGGGCGCCTCCACGGCCACACGTACGCGCTCCACGCCCACGTGGAAGGCCGCCCGGATCCCACGACCGGCATCATCCTCGACTTCTCCGACGTGAAGAAGGCCCTCAAGCAGATCGCGGACCGTCTCGACCACCACGTCCTCGTGCAGACGAAGAGCCAGGAACTCGTCGTGGAACAGCAGGCGGAAGGTGTCGGCATGCGGATCGGCGAGAAGCGCTACGTGATCCCGTACCCGGACGCGATCCTTCTGCCGATCGCGTACACGACGGCCGAAGGCCTCGCCGAGTACGTCGCGGATGAACTCGTCGCGGCGGTCGATTGGCCGGACACGGTGGACCGCATCGAGATCGGCATCGACGAGACGTACGGGAAGGGCGCGTGGACGGCGCGCACGTTCACCCGGGAAGATTGATCGGGCACGCGGCCGTTCCCGCCGTTGTTGATCGTCACCCTCACCACCGATTACGGGGACGGCCCGTACGCGGGCGCCCTCCGCGGTGCCGTCCTGTCCGTCGATCCCGACGCGCGCCTCGTGGACATCACCCATGGGGTCCCGCCGCAGGATGTCGTCGCGGGCGCCCTCGCCCTCCTCACCGCAGTCCCGGCGTTCCCGGAGGATTGCGTCCACGTGGCGGTCGTGGACCCGGGCGTCGGCGGGACCCGGCGGGCCCTTGCCATCGCCACGGACCACGGCGTCCTCATCGGCCCGGACAACGGCGTCCTGATGCCGGTGGCGCGGGCCCTTGGCCTCCGATCCGTCCACGCCCTCACGGACCCGGCGTATTGGCGCCCGGAGGTGAGCGCCACATTCCACGGAAGGGACGTGTTCGCGCCGGTCGCCGGTCACGCGAGTCGGGGCGTGCCGTTCGACCGGTTCGGACCGAGGATCGACGACCCGGTGGACCTGGATTTCGGCGCGGCCGCCATCGACGGTTCCCGGATCGACGGCCGCGTCCTGTATGTGGATCCGTTCGGGAACGCGATCACGAACGTGACCGCGGCGGATGCCGCGGTTGCGGGCCTTGCTCCAGGGCAACCCGTGGCCGTGGCCCATGGCGGTCGCCAATTCGAACTCGTGTTCGCCCGCACCTATTCCGATGTCCCTGAGCGGGAGGGCGCCCTCCTCATCGGGAGCGCCGGCTTCGTGGAGGTTGCGGTGAACGGTGGCCACGCGGGTCGGGCGTTCGGCCTCGCGCCGACGGATGATGTCGTGATCCGCTGCGGGTAGCCGGGCGGGGGCTGCGTGGGCACGCGGGTCCAGATGCGCCGGGCACGCGTGTCCAGTTGCGCCGGGTACAACGGGCACGCCGGGCGCGCCGGGCCGAACACCCGCCCGAATAGGGGAAATACGGGCCACCGTGTTCGGGGCGACGACCATGCCGGACGCCCACATCCTCGGCTCAGGACACACCCGGTTCGGCAAGCGCCCGGAATCCCTCCTCGACCTGCTGGACGAGGCTGCGCGGGAAGCCCTCGCGGAGGCGCGGGATCCGGTGATCGACCACGTCTTCGTGGGCACCCAGAATCCGGAGGAGTTCGCGGACTCGGCGAACATCGCGAGCGACGTCGTCACGCGCCTCGGCCTTGCCCCCGTTGCAGCGACGCGCGTGGAAACGGCGCCGTCATCCGGGTCGAGCGCCATCGAGTGCGCCGTGTTCGCGGTTCGGAGCGGCCTCGTCCGGAACGCGCTCGTTGTGGCGGGGGAGAAGATGACCCATCGGTCCACGGGGGACGTGAGCGCCATCCTCGCGAAGATGATGGACCCGCGGGAGCGCCAGTACGGCCTCACCATGCCCGCGCTGACGGCCCTCATGACCCGCGCCGCCATGGACGCGTGGGGCCTCTCCCGGGAGGACCTCGCGGCGGCCCCCGTGAAGGCGCATGCCCACGGGGCACGGAATCCCCTTGCCCAGTTCCAGCGCGCGGTCACGGTGGAGGAGGTCCTCGCGAGCCCGCTCGTCGCGGACCCGCTGCGCGTGTTCGATTGCGCGCCCGTGAGTGACGGGGCGGCCGCCCTCGTCATCTCGGCGGACGAGGGCCCCGTGCGGATTGCGGGAATCGGGCACGCAACGGATGTGCACACCTTCACCGACCGGCGCACGCCCGGGGCACTCACCGGCTTCCGAGCCACGCGCGTCGCGGCGGATCGCGCCTTCGCGACCGCGGCATCGGCATCCGGCATCGCCCGCAGGGACGTGGATGTGATGGAGATGCATGACGCCTTCAGCATCCTCGAATTCGCGAACCTTGTCGACCTCGGGTTCGCCACGGGCGACGAAGCGATCCGCATGGTCCTCGACGGCACGACGAGCCTCGGCGGGGACCTCCCCACGAACGTGTCGGGCGGGATCAAGGCGCGGGGGCACCCGGTGGGGGCCACGGGGGCCGCCATGAACGTGGAGATCTTCCGCCAGTTGACGGGCCGCTGCGGCACCCGGCAGGTGGACGGGGCCCGCGTGGGGCTCGCCCACAACATCGGGGGGTTCGGGTCGAACGTCCTCGTCACCCTTCAGGAGGCGGTCGCGTGAAGGGGTCCCGATGCCGGGCCGACGGCGCCTTGTTCGTCCCGGAGCGGGATCAGTGCCCGGGCTGTGGCGGCCCGGTTGATGCGGTCGAGGTCGCGGATTCCGGGACCCTGCGCACGTGGACGGTGGTGCGGTCCGCGCCCACGGGTCATGAAGCGTCCGATCGGGTGGTCGCGGTCGTGGACGTGGACGGCGCCGTCTTCCCCGCTTGGGGCACGATGGCGCTTGGTACCCTCGTCACCGGGGCATCCGTGGCGGTCACCGAGGCCCCGGACGGCACCCACAGTTTCACGGTCAAGGGGTAGGCCCGTGCCGCAGATCTCCTTCAACGGCATCACCGAAAGGATCAACACCCCCTCCGGCGAGGACTGCGTGTGAACGAACGCTTTTATAGGTCGGCCCGTGGACGGAGGTCCTGACCATGCCTGCCTCATTCCGTGCCTCGTCCCTCGTCGCGCTCCTCGTCCTCTCCCCTGCCTTCGCAGGATGCTTCTCGGACGATGGCGCCTCGGACCCGGGAGCGGACGTGGCCCCTGCCGGTTCCGGCGAACCGGGCGCGCCCACAGACGGCAACGGGACGGAACCGACCACGCCGCCCCCGACCGGCAAGCCGCCGACCACCACCCCCGTCCCCCCGGACGCGACACCGCTCCCGAGCCCTGCCGTGCCGCCGCAGGCCGTGGTCGCTGTCATCGACTCCGGCATCAATCCCTATCATCTCGTCTTCCGCGATTCCTCGACCCTTTCCACGGCCCATCCCGCAACCTACCTCTCCGGATACCCGAGCGACGCGCGCCCCCTGTTCCTCTCCCTCGACGCCGCGTCGTATGAGGAGGCGCTGAAACAGGATGCGGACGTCTGGGCACAGGTCGAAACCGGCGTCCTCTACTATGTCCCCGGGACCCGGATTGTCGGCATGTACACGACCGCCGTGGACGGGGACGTCCCCGGCCTTGACGAGAACGGCCACGGCACCATGACCGCGAGCCGCGCAGTCGGAGCCGGCACGAGTCTTGCCGGAGGCGCGCGCATCGTCGCGGTCGAGGGCCTCACGGCCGAATCCGTCACGTGGGCGGCCAGCCAACCCTGGATCGACATCTCGTCGAACTCGTGGAGCACGTGCATCGGCGTCGGCATTCCCGCCACCTGCACGAAGAGCCCCATCACCCAGGAGACGACGGATGCCTTCGAGGCCGCGGCCGCGAAGCAACTGGTGCTCGCTGCGACCGGGAACGGCCTCGGCGGCTGGGCCGGGGTTCTCGGGATGCCTGCGACGAGTGCCCCGAATGCGGGCGCGCGCGGCGTCATCGGCGTGGGCGGCCACGACAACGGGGATGTCACCCCGTGGACCGGGACCATTCCGCATGTGGTCGCGGACGCGTGCAACAACCCGGCGGCGGATCACGAGAGCATGGACCGCGTCGGCGCCGGGATCGGATCCGGGACATCAAGTGCAACGCCGTTCGTGGCGGGCGCGGCGCTCCGCATTCTCCTTGACGCGCGCGCCATCCTCGCGACCGGCGTCCGCCCGTCGTCGGGTCCCCTCGCCGATGGCGACTTCAGCCTGGACGAGTGGCGCCAGCTCCTGCTTGCAACGGCGAGCCCGCGACCGACGGAGGGCGCCCATGACGGCTCGACGTGCGACTTGTTCATGGCCCCGTATTCCGCAGCACCCGTCGCCTGGACCGCAATCCCCGAGGACGTCCCGGCCGAGTATTTCGTGGGGTACGGAGGCATCGATGCGGCCACCGTGGCTGCCGCGACCTCGATCCTTCGCGGCGAAACGGACGTTCCGGATCGCGCGTCGACGGACGCGTTCTTCGAGACCGAGGCCGTCCTTCGGGCCACATACTAAGGCGCCGCGGGTTCCGCGCCGTCGCGGGGCCCGGCGGTGGCCGCGTGGCGCAGGAACCAGAGGGCGACCGCGGCGACCATGCCGAGGATGCCCGCACCCACGAACGCGGGCGCGAGGCCCGCCTTGTCCGCGACCCATCCGAAGCCGAGGGGCGCGACGGCGGACCCGACGCCGAGGGCGGTCCCGTAGATGCCGTTCGCGAGGCCGCGTTCCCCGGCGGGCGCGCTCCGGTTGATGAGGACGAGGTTCGCGGGAATGATGACGCCGGTTCCGATGCCGCCGAGGAGGGCGAACACCACGAGGAGGGGGAGGCTCGTGAGCCACGGCATGACGACGACGCTTCCGGCGCCGAGGAGGATGCCCAGGGTGAGGACGCGCCTCGGCCCCATGTGGACGAGGGCCCGCGGCGCGGCGAACCGGATGCCGGTTGCGAGGATTTCGCGGGTGGCGAACAGGATGCCGACGATGAAGCTTGAGAACCCGAGGCCCTTCACCCAGAGGGGGTAGAAGTTCGAGTACATGGCGAAGATGATGGCGACGGTGGCGATCCCGGCCGCGCTGAAGGCGAGGTCCGGGATGCGGATGAGCGTCCATGTGCGCTGGTAGACGCGGCGGCCGCGGATCCGGATCTTCCCGAGGGGGCCGTCGGCCGGGAAACTCGTGAAGAGGAGGATGAGGGAGAGGGCGCTCGCGACGGGGAAGACCACGAGGCCCGCGCGGAACCCGTACGCGTCGGCAAGGAGTCCGCCCATGGGGGGCCCAACGAGGAGCCCGATTCCCAGGGCGGCCGAGTAGTTGCTCATGACCCGCGGGATCCGGTCCGGGTGGACGGTGTCCCCGATGTAGCTGTTGGCGCTCACCCAGTAGATGCCGCTTGCGAAGCCGAACAATGCCTGCGCGGGGATGAGCACCTCCTTCACGGGGCTCCAGACGAACAGGATGCCGCCGGCGAAGGCGAAGACGAATGCGGCAGTGAGGCCGCGCCTGCGCCCGACCTGATCGCTGAGGTCGCCCATGGGGAGCCGGAGCACCACCTGCATGATGCCGTACACGCCGCCCACGATGCCGATGAACAGGATGGTGGCGCCCAGGTCCTCCTTGAGGAACTGGGGAACGAGGGGGAGGCCGGTGCCCATCATGAGGGTGAAGAGGAACGTGATCACGTAGAGGGTGAACACGCCACGCTCGCGGGTGGGGTCAGCGCCGGCCACGCGACGGCGATGGGGCTCCTTGTTGTAAGGGTTGCCCTCGCTGGCGCGGTTGCCGTGGCGCCTGCGGCGCGCGGCGAGTGGACGATCGGGCAACGGGGACATGTCCCCGGCAACCGCTTAGGTCCGGGTCGGGTTCATGGGCCGGAGACTTGTTCATGACAACTCGAATCCCCTACGTCATCATGATGGCTGCCATCCTCACGCTCGTCCCCGTTCTCGGGGCTAGTGCGGGCATTCCGATCCGCGAGAACGTCCAGGAGGTCACGTACATCTTCGACGATGCCGGGAACCTGATCTGGGAGATCGGTCTTGAGCCGACGAACCCGGAACTCACGGTCACGAAGCACTACCTCCACCACGAGTCTGCGGCGGCGAAGGGCGGCAAGCCCGGCGGCGGCGGTGGCGGTGGCAACGATTGCACCTCGACCGCGTTCCGGCCGACGGGTTGGTTCTGGGATCAGCCGTATTCGGCGAAGGCGTCGAGTCACGCGAGCCAGTTCAGCACTGCGGGCAACACGTGGGACTCGGAAACGGGTGGCAACATCTTCGGTGGCGTCACGTCCGGCAACTCCGGCACGGCAGGCGTCTATGATGGCGTGAACCAGATCGACTTCGTGAGCCTTGGTGCGTCGTCGACCATCGCGGTGACGACCACGTGGTCCTACACGCAGAGCGGCCTCGCCGTGGAATCCGATGGTCAGTACAACACGTACTATTCGTGGTCCACGAACGGCGCCTCCGGTTCCATGGATGTGCTGAACATCGCGGTCCACGAGCTCGGCCACACGTTCGGCCTCGACCACCCGAAGGGGAGGAGCATCAGCTGCCTGAGCATGTACGCGTACGCGGGTGAGGGCGAGACGCAGAAGCGCACCCTCGGCGTGGGGGACATCCTCGGCATCGAGGACATCTACGGCGCCTGATCGCGCCGCCCGCCGGCCGGATCTCCGGGCGCGGTTCGCCGCGTCCGGCAGGTCGGGCATGTGATACCGTATCGGATGTGCGCGACCGGGACATGTCCCCGGGAACCTTATGGCGCTACGACGACTTTTCCTTCCTTGTCCACCCGCTTTGTCCATCGCGCATCCCACCCATTCTTCGGGACCACTCCAATGCCTCATCGGGGTGTGCGGCGACAGGCGGGCAGGCTCACGGGGGCGGATGGTCCGCCCCCGACCTTTCACGTCCCACCGCGGGGTCCCGGCGTTCGGGATTGCGCAGTGGCGGGCGTGGGCATCGGCCGGGGTCATGGGCCCACGGGTTTTTGCGGGATCGGGCGGTTCGCCGTCCATGCGGCGCACCCGGGCGGCGGCCTTCTCCTTGACCGTGCTTGCTGTGCTCCTGATCCCGGGTTGCGTGACCACGACCATGGAGGTGGAACGGGGGGGAGCGGATGCCTTGGCGTCGGCTCCGGATGTGGTCCGTCCCGGAGTCCGCCTTGAGACCGACTTGGGTGTCGTCACGTTCATCCTGTATCCGGAGGCGGCGCCGCTCACGGTGGACCTCTTGACGGACCTTGTGGCGGCCGGTTTCTATGATGGCCTCCTGTGGCATCGGGTGGTGGACGATTTCGTGATCCAGACCGGGGACGCGTCGGGCACGGGCCAGTTCGGGACGGCGCGGACGGTTCCCCTTGAGGTGAGGGACGGGTATCATTTCGCGGCGGGCACGGTGGGGATTGCGCGGGACCTCGACAGTGATTCGGGGTCGAGCCAGTTCTTCATCACGGAGTACCCGCAGCCGCATCTGCATGCGCCACGGTCGGATGCGACGGGCGTGTATGGTCGGTTCACCGTGGCCGGTCAGGTGGTGCTTGGCATGGATGTGGTCCGCGCCATTGCGGCGGTTCCCACGCTGCCTGCGGCGGACCGCCCGATGACGGATGTGAGGATCCGATCCGCGACCCTCGTGGATGTGACGTTGGGCGCGCGGGAGGCTGCGCCGTTTCCGTTGGCCACTTCGGCGAAGGTGGACGCGGGGGATTGGCGGGTGACGTTGGAGCGGCCGTCGGATCGCGTGTTCCGGGAGGGGCGCAATGTGACGGTGGCGGTGTACGTGCAGGGGCCGGGTCGCGAGGGCGCGATGGCGTTGTCGTTCCGGGCGGACGGGGAGGAGGTGGCGTCGTGGCCGCTTGCGGCGCATGGGAATGACTCGGGCGTCCGGGCGGCGTCGGGGGTTCTTGCGCGGGCGGGGGCGCTGAAGGTCGTGCTCGTCCATGAGGGGCGGGACGTGGTCGCGTTCGATGTCAGGGTCGGAGTGCGCGACGTTTCTCCTTGAGGGCGGCGACTTCGCGTTCGACCCATGCGAGGAGTCGGAAGCCTTGCCATCGCTCTGTGAGGGCGGGGATGCGGAGGACGGGTTCCATGAGGGCGGCGACGGCGACGTCGGCGCGGGTCCGCTCCTTGCCGACGAGGTAGCCGTTCTGGGCGAGGATGTCGTCGGCGGCTGCGACGGCGGCGTCCATGAAGTCGAGGTCGTGGGCGTGGGTGATGGCGGTGATGCCGTATTCGCGGGTGACCCAGCGGGTGATGGTGGCGGCGAGGATGCGGCCTTGGATGCCGCCGCCGAAATACGCTGTGGCGAGGGTTGCGTCCCGGGCGAGGGCGTGGTAGGCGATGCGGCGGATGCGGTGGCCGAGGTCGAGGTCGGCCCAGGTTTCGATGGCGAGGGCTTGGCGCCGGAGGCGGTCGTCGCGGGGGAGGAGTGGGGGGTCGGGGTAGTGGGCGTCGAGGTATTCGGGGATGTCGCGCCATGTGACGACGTTGCCGGCGTGTTCGAGGACGGGGACTTCGTCTTGTCCGCTGAGGGGTTCGAGGGTGCGGGCGCGGTTGCGGTAGGTGAGGTCGTTGCGGGTGAAGGGGACGCCTTTCAGGGCCAGGAGGTACTCCACGTTGGGGCGGAGCCCCGTGCCCACCGAGGGCAGGCCGGCCACCTCCGGCACCGTGGTGTCGTTCTTGGTGCGGGCCACCAGGGTGCCCCCGGCGCCG
>JBFILE010000069.1:0-13730 GCA_041599855.1 Thermoplasmatota archaeon | reverse complement strand
GGTCACCGGGAGCGCGCGCAGGTGTCGATCGATGGCCTCACTCGCTGGCCGCGATGGATCCGCCGGCGCCCTCGATCTTGCCCTTTGCAGAGTCCGTCGCTTCCGCAACGGTGATCGCGAGCTTGTGGTTGACCTGGCCTTTGCCGAGGAGCTTGTCGAAACCGAGGACGCCGAGGTCGACCGCGTACGCGTCGCCGTTCTTGGTCACGCCTTCGCGACCGGCATCCGCCCACTTCGCCACGTGGACATCGACTTCACTGACGTTGATCGTCGTCTTGATGACGACCGCCTCTTCGGGGCGCTTGAAGCCTTTGCGGCCCCAGTAGTCGCCGTCCGTGAGCTTGGAGAAGTAGTGGACGCGCTTGTGCTTGTGGGCACCGGCATTCCCCTTTCCTCCGCGAAGACCGGCTCCACGTCCCTTCTTGCGACCGCGGCCGTGTTCACGGGTTCCGCGGAGCTTCGAGCTCTTCTTCTTCGTACCGAAGCCGACCATCTACATCATCCTCCGGAGGAGGGTGTTGATGTCCTTGCCCTGGTATCCGAGGACGCCGCCGACGGTGGCATGGCGCTTGATGGATCCCTTGTGGCCGCCACGCGGGGGCGAGAGGCGGAAGAGGGGCTTGTAGGCTTCCCCGAGCTCCTTGACCTTCGTCTCGCCCTTGGCGAGGGCCTGGGCGAAGGCTTCGACGCTCGTGTACTTGCCTTCGGTCGCTTCGTTGACGAACGCGTCGTCAACGGGCTTGTCACCGATGAGGCGCCCGCGGGTCTTGAAGAGCTCCGCGGCGGTGCCGGCATCGACTTCGCCGTAGGCGACGTAGTCCTTGACCTTCTTGAGCATCCCGATGAAGTTCGGGTCCTTCGGGACGATGACGCAGTGGTTGGGGCGTCCGAGGCGCAGCATCTTCATGGTGTCCTGGATCCCACCGTTCACGTTCACGGGTCCGCGGATACGGACGATCGCGTACGAGTCACCCATCAGCTCATCACCGGGCCATCAACGATGTGGAGGCGTTCCTTCTGTCCTTCGGTCACGCGCACGCGGGCGGTTTCCGTGAGGCAGGCGAACACGGCCTTCGCGTAGTTGATCGTGGTCTGCGTCTGTCCGCGGGTGAATCCCCACACGTCGGACACGCCGGCAAGCTGGAGAACCTGCTTGGCGACGTTCCCGACAGCGAGGCCCGTACCCTGGGGCGCGGGCTTGAGGGTGACCTCGGCGCTGCCGCACTTGCCCGTCACTGCGAAGGGCACGCTGGTCGGCGGGGCACCGGCATCGCTCTGCCAGCTCCCGGAGCCGCGGCGGATCTCGATGACGTTCAGCTTCGCGTTGTCGATGGCCTTGCGGATCGTGGGTCCGACTTCGCGGCCGCGGGCTTGCCCGATGCCGACGAAGCCGTCACGGTTGCCGACGACGGTGGTGACGCGGAAGCGGACCCGGCGACCCGAGTCCGTCATGCGCTGCACCATGTTCACGTCGATCACATCGTCCTCGAGGTTCGGGATGAGGATGTCGACGATTTCGGCTTCCCTGAGGGGAAGCCCGGTCTTGAGGGCCTGGCTCATGCTCGTGATGGCGCCTGTCTTCACGCGCCTTCCGAGTTCGGTTTTCGGCGTCCAGTCGCGGGGGGACGCGCGATCCCTGTCATCTCGTGCCATTGGTGTCACTTTCCTTTGATGTGGAAATCACGGCCGTGCCGCGTTTCCGTGTCGGATGAACCAAGATGGGGGCGCCGGTCGGCACCACCCGTCCCGCGGGTTCACCCGGCGATTGCGTTCTTCGTTGCTTCGAAGCTCTCCGTGAGAGCCCCGTCCTTGATGTGCTCGCCGCGGACGCGGCTCTCATCGGGCAGGATGTCGTCCCCGTGGGGGATTTCGATGCCGGAGTCGAGCGCACCCTTGAGTGCGGCGAAGATCAGGCCGCCCTTGTGGGGCACCTGGAGACCGAGGTCGAGGACGGCGTATTCGACGCCCGCGGCCTTTGCGCGCACACCGGCGAGGTATGCGGCGAGGTACGCGGCAGGCATGTTGCTGCCGGCACCCTTCCAGCCCTTCTTGTCGAGTTCCTGGGATTCCGCCTGGGCGATGATCCGGTCGCCTTCGGGGGCGAACTCGATGAACTGGACGATCACATTCTTGCTGGAGCGGCGGACGACGACGCGCGCTTCCTCGCTCTTGAGGAGGGCGAGGCGGCGGCGGTAGTCCGTCTTTCCTTCACGGCGGCGCCGGAAGGCGACGCGGTACAGGGGTCCTTTTGCCATCGATTCACTCCTCCTTGAGGGCGCCGTCGGTCTTCATGTGACTGAGCAGGTGAGCCTTGGAGCGGAACGAGCCACCCTTGGCCTGCCTGTAGTACTTCCGATACGCACCGGTGACGAGCTTGTCCTCATCACGCAGCGTGCGGAGCACGAGACGGATGGGGCGGATGGTGCGCATCCAGCGGATCTTCTTCGGGGTGCGGGCACCCTTGGCACCCTTGCGGGAACCGGGGCCCTTCCTGCGACCCTTCAGCTTCTGCGCTGCGATCTTGTTGGCGCGGCTCCGGCTCGTGCCGATGATCGGCGCGGCCTTCACGTAGCCTTTCTTCGCGAGCTTCCGGATGTCGGCGCGCGTGACGGCTTCGGCGACCTCCTCCGTGTGGAGGGGGTCGATCCAGACGCGGTTCTGGCCACAGTCGAGGACTGCGGCGGCGAGGCGGCGCTGGTTGCGGAGATCCGTCATTCAGAGCACCCCCGGGTTGAGAACGCGCACGCTCATTTCCTTCGCCCGCTCCAGGATGTCGCGGCGCTTCTTCTTCCCGACGGTGCCGCCGATGCGGGCCGCCTGCGTCTTGGCGTCGATGCCGTCCATGTCGGCGACGTTGAACACCATGACCTCCTCGAACCCGGTGGGGTGGAGGTGGCGGGTCGCTGCGGGCTTGCCGTAGCCGACCTTGACGCGCGGGGGGCGGTAGCCCATGCCGCGGCGCTGCTTGGAGAGCGTACCCTTCGGGGCTCGCCATGCGTCCGGGATCTTCGGGCTGAGCCACCAGTAGTAGTGCTTGAACCGGGGCTCGCGGGAACTGCGGTCCTCGCGGATGGCGAGGGCTGCCTTGAGTTCCTCCGAGAGCTCCGGCTTGATCTTCACCTGGTAGACCCGCTCGGCTTCCACGATCTCGGTCTTCGCGGGCTTCGCGCCCTTCTCCTCGACGACCTGGATCTCCTGGCTAGCTGCCTGGTCATCGGCGAGACCGGCGATGATGGCGTCGGCGACCTTGGGGCCGATGCCTTCCACCGCTTCGAGGTCCGCCTTGGAGGCGGCCTTGAGCTGCTCGAGGGTCGTGAACCCCGCGTCGAAGAGGGCTTCCGCCTTCTTGGAACCGACGCCGGGGAGCTTGGACACCGTATCAACGAATTCTTCCTTCGTCATGTCTCACTTCCCCCTGCCCTTGACGACGATATAGATTCCATCCTGGAACACCCTGATATCGTAGCCGCGGATGATGGTCGCCTGCTCGATGTTCGCCGCCGTCTGGGCGACGCGCTCGAGGTCCGCGCCCGTCACGATGACTTCTTCGCCGGACACGTTGACCTTGGCGCCGGAGAGGATCCGCGTCTTGCGCGGCGTTTTCTCCCCGATGAAGTTCTCGATGACGAACGTGTCGCCCTGCGCCTTCGCCTTGATGGGGAAGTGGCTGAACACGATCTTCAACTTGTATTCGAAATCCTTCTGCGAGCCGCGCACCATGTTGTCGATGTGCGAGGCCCACGTGCCCACGAGGGCCTTGGTTTTCTTGCGCGGGAAGTCCGACTGGACCAGGACTTCGTTCCCTTCCCGGATGATCCGGATGTCGGGGTGATTGAAGACCCGCTTCAGCTCCCCGTTCTTCCCCTTCACGGTAACGAGACCGGAGGGGTCGAGGGTGACGTTGACGTCCTGGGGAACCTCGACGGCTACTCGCGCTTCGGGAATGGCCATGTTGTTCACCTCAGTACACGTAGGCGACGAGCTTTCCGCCCGTGCCCAGTTCCTTGGCATTGTAGTGACTCACGACGCCGGACGTCGTGGTCACGATCAGGGTGCCGAAGTCCTGGGCAGGCAGGTAGCGCGCCTCCCATTGTTCGAAATCTGTCTTCTTGATCGCGTGTCGGGGCTTGATGACGCCACATTCGTTGATGTGGCCGAGGAGCTTGACACGGAAGACACCGGCTCGGTTGTCGTCCATGAATTCAAAGGGGCCGATGTAGCCCTGCTCCTGCATCACCTTGAGCACGTGACCGACCATTTTCGAGGCGGGATGGATATCGCACTCGAGTTTGCCGGCCTTCTCTGCGTTCTTGATGAGTGAGAGGGCGTCAGCGAGAGGATCGTTCTGCATGAAATTCACCTCAGGAGTACTTCTTGAAACCGAGTTCGGGAGCGATCTCGCGGAAGCACTGGCGGCAGAAGTACAACCCGTAGCGACGGATCATACCGCGGTGCCGACCGCAGCGCTGGCACTCGTTCGCCCCACGCCCGTACAGCGTGTGGTCAACCATCTTAGATCACCTCGAGGCCGAACTTCTCCTTCATGAGAGCGTATGACTCTTCACGGGAGACGCGGTGGTTCGGCGGGATTTTTCCGGGCCGGATGCGGCGGTTGCGGATACGGCTGCCGGCGCGGCTGATGACCACGGCGACGTCCATTCCGAAGATACCGATTTCCGGATCGTACCTCATGCCTTCGAATTCGGTGTAATCGGGGACACCGAAGTTCAGGTTCCCGTGGTTGTCCCACGAGTACGCCGGCATCTTGAACGCGCGGATGTCGAAGGCCCGCTTCAGGAACTCGTCGGCGTCCGGGCCACGGAGGGTGACACGGCATCCGACGGGCATCCCGGTGCGGAGCCCCCATTCGCGGTTCATGCTGCGCGTGAGTGTGCGCGAGGACTTGCGCTTCGTGATCATCTCGAGGACACGCTCGGCCTTGATGAGCTTCTCACCGGCTTCGCCGACCCCGATGTTCACGATGACCTTCTCGATCCGCGGCACGCGCATGACCTGGGCTTCTTCGGCCATCAGGCGTTCACCTCGGGCAGTTCGATCTCGGCGCGGTCCTTGCCGATGACGAAGACGTAGGACTTCACCGTGGCGTAGGACTGGTCGCCGGAAGCGAGGGACACGAGGTTCTCCTTGGAGGACTTCGTGACTTCCTCGGCCTGGACGGTGCCGGTTTCGCCGGCGTGCGCCCCGCCCGTGAGGAAGGCGGTTGCACCCGCTGCGAGCGGGTACGTGCCCAGGATCTTCTGGTCGGGCAGGTGGAGTTTCACGACGTCCCCGGTCTTGATGCCGGTTTCCTTCGTGAGGACGTTGCGTCCATCGTGGAGGTTGATCTGGAGCTTGCCGCCCTTCACGACCGTCTTGTTCTCCACGCGGCACAGCTTCCACTGGGCGCTCGATGCCGGAATCTCCTGGAGTTTCAGGCGGCCACGGCGGTCCAGCATCATGCGGTAGTGCTTGTCGAGCGCCGGCAGGGACACGATGTCCATGAGGCCGACGCCTTCCTTGATGCTCTTGGCGGGCGCGCCGTCGATGAGGACGGCTCGATCGCTCACGATCTGGCTCACGAGGCGCGCCGTGTCCGCGATGCCGAGCATGTCCCGCATCACGATGGTGAGGGGGATGCTGTCGGCGACGGCGTGCGCACCAGGCGAGGGCTTGGTGACGAACACGCCACCGGTCTTGCGCGGGATGTGCCAGGACCGGGGCGCGTTCAGGCGTTTCAGATGAAGACTCACGCGGACTCCTCCTCTTCCTTGTCGGCTTCCTTCTCGGCCTTGGCGGCCTGGGCGGCGGCGGCCTTCTCGGCTGCCTTCGCCTTCTTCGCCTCGGCTTCGGCCGCCTTGACCTGCTCCTTGGCGTCCGCTTCCGCGGAGCCGCCGAGCTTCTTGACACGGAACTTGTCCGTGAGGTCGAGCTTCGTCACAAGGACGTTCGACGGGTCGATGGGGCGGGGCTTCTTCGTGTGGTCCGCCTTCTCGACCGTCGCGTTCTCGATGATGACCTTGCGGGAGCGGGTGTCCACTTCGAGGACCTTGCCGCTCGTGCCGGCGAAGTCGCCGCGCATGATCTTCACCGTGTCGCCCTTGCGGACCGTGATGGTGCGCTTGTTGTAGCGCGTCACGAGATCGCCCGACAGGTGCGATGCGACCTGTCGGCGCGCAAGGTGGTTCGGCAGGTTGTAGAGCGTCTTGCGCTCCTTCCTTGGCTGCGTACTCATCCTTTTCACCTCACGCGATCTGGCTCGCCGTGGCAGCGATGCGGGGCCACCGTTCGGCGGCTTCGCGGGCCACGGGGCCCTTGATGTCCGAGCCTTTCGTGTCCCCGTTGGGGGCCACGATGACGGCTGCGTTGTCTTCGAACTGCACCACGGTGCCGTCCGGGCGGCGGAAGGGGCGGCGCTGGCGCACGATCACGGCGTTCGTGACCTGCCGGCGCATCTCGGGGTTCCCCTTCTTGACGGAGACGACGAGGAGATCGCCGACTCCGCCCGCCGGGTAGCGGCGCTTGGTGTTGTGGTGACGGGGCACTGCGACGATCATGACGATCTTCGCACCCGTGTTGTCCACACAGTCGAGGCGGGCGCCCACGGGGAGGCCACGCGTGGAGGTGCCGGAAACGGCCTTCACCATGATCACGCACCCCCTTCGTCTGCGACCTTCTTCGCCTGCGCGACCTCGACCGCTTCGTGTCCCTTCACGGGGAGGTCGCCGGAGCGGGCCTCGATGACGACGAAGCTCTTGGTCTTGGAGAGCGGGCGGCATTCAGCGATCTTCACACGGTCGCCGGGCTTCACTTCCCCGATGGAGCCGGGGAGATGGGCCGTGTACTTCGAGGTGCGCTTTTCGTACCTCTGGTACTTGGCGAGATAGTGCATGTACTCGCGTTTCACGACGACGCTGTGTTCCATCTTTGCAGATACCACAACTCCGTCGATCACCTGACCCCGTACGGACAGAGATCCGTAGAAGGGGTCCAGGGCTTCCCCTGCGCGGGGTTTCCCCTGCGGGGGCTGGACGTCGATTCCGATGTTACGAGGCGTATTCGCCATGTGATCACCTTGATTTCTTGATGCGGTCTTCGGGGTTGAATGCGATCCGCGCCCCCTCCAGGTCGACTTCCCGACCATCGGGGAGCGTGAACACGAAGCACTGACCGATCTTGGGGACAACCCGGTCACCGCTCGCCGTTTCCACGACGAGGGTGTTCCGCGTTTCATCCACCACGATGCCGGTCACATCCCGGTATGGCGAGGAGGGTTCCGCACCCCTCCCTTGCCTTACCCGGATGCCGAGCCCGATAAGCTCGTGCTTCGCGAGCGGAACGTCGCGGATCTCAGCGGACCTCCGCATTGAAACCCATCTTTGCGAGCGTGTCCTTCACTTTGCCCTTGTGATCCCCTTGAAGTTCGATCTTGCCGTCCTTCATGGTCCCACCGCAGGCGCAAGCGGATTTCAGGTCGGACGTGAGTTGATCGGCGTCGATCTCACTCGTGAAGCCGTCCACGATCGTCATCAGCTTCCCGTATCGGCGGGTCACCGTGAAGATCTGGAGCGCTTGCTGTTCGCGAGCGATCTCTTCGCACACACACACCTCCTTGGGGAGGCCACACACGTCGCACATTCCACTCATTTGTCCGTATTCACCTCCGAAGGGGGCTTACCGTCGGGATTCCTCGCCGGTGATGGTCAGGATCCGCGCAATGGTCTGCCGGAGGTCGCGAATGCGGCCCGGGTTGCGCGGCGCACCACCCATGGAGGCAACACCGCGCTCGACGAGCAGCTCGTTCCGCGCTTCCTTGAGAGCCTTCTGACGCTCGTCAGCCGGCATCTCCCGAATCTCCTTCGTCTTCATCTCGGCATCACATCCCTACGATGCTCTTCGCCTGCTCGTGAATCGACTTCGCGAGCTTCGGTCCGACGATCTCCGCGAGATCGCTCTCCACTGCCTCGGCGAGGGCCTGGAAGTCGGTGTATCCGGCTTCCTTCAGGGCATCCGCCTTGACCTTGCCGACCCCTTCGAGGTCGGTAAGCGTCTTGGGTGCGGGACCTGCCGGAGCGGCCTTTGCGGGCGCGCTCGCGGCGGGTGCCGCCGGTGCCGCAGGGGCTGCGGCCGGGGCAGGCTTCGCCGGTGCTGCGGGGGCCGCCGGAGCGGCCGGTGCTGCTGCCGGCTTCTGTTCAGGGGTCAGGGTGGGCGCAGGCGCGGCCTGTGCCTCGCCTTCCGCCGGGGCCGGGCCGTGGACCACGACCTCGTCCGGAAGGCGCGCGTTCGGGTCCATGATGGACACGACGACACCGATCGTCCCGAGCTTCTTCTTCGCAAGCGAGTACCCGTGGGACATCAGCGTCTGTGCCGTGTCGCCCGTGTACTTGATGCGGCCCGCGCTGAACTTCTCCACACGGCTGCGGCCACCGGTGACCTTTCCGCTGAGGCGGATGAGGGCACCCTTGGCACCGCTTTCCATGATGCGGCGCAGGGTCGAGTGACCCGCCCGGCGGAAATGCCAGCCGCGCTCGAGGGCCTCGGCAAGCTTCTGCGCCATGATCTGCGGGTTGATGCTCGGGTTGTTCGACTCCTGCACCTCGATCTGGGGGTTGTCCAGATGGAACTTCTCGGTGAGGTCCTGCGTGAGCTTCTTGATGGTTGCACCACGGCGACCGATGACGAAGCCAGGGCGCTCCGCGATCAGGTTGATCCGGGTGCCCATCGGCGTTCGCTGGATTTCGGCGCCGCCGAAGCCCGCGCGCTCGGTTTCGCGGTGGAGGAACTCGCGGACGAGGACCTTCCGCTTGTGCTCGCGGATGAGTTTGCGTTCAACGGCCAAGTCAGGATTCCTCCTTGGGAACTTCCTTCACGGGCGCCGCTTCAGGAGCGGCGTCCTTCGCCGCGGGTTCCTTTGCAGGGGCCGCAGCCTTTGATTCCACCTTCGGTGCCGCCTTCGGTGCCGCCTTCGGGGCCTTGGACGATTCCTTGGATTCCGCCTTCGCGGACGATTCCTTGGCGTCCGCCTTCGCGGACGAGGATTCGCCGTCCGTGCCCTTCTCGCGGATCATGATCTCGATGTGGCTCGTGGTCTTGTTCCACTGGGTGGCACGACCGTAGGCCCGCGGCATCATGCCGGGGATCGGGCTCGCACGGTGCGCGCATGCGTGGAAGACGACCATGTCCTCGGGCTCGAGGCCCTTGTATTCCGCGTTCGCCTCGGCGTTCTCGAGCACCTTGAGGACGGCCTTGGCAACGTTCACGGGGAACTTGCCGGGGCCGACGCCCTTCTGGTGCTTGATGTGCCGGCGGGTCTTGCGGAACGGGACCGCTGCCTTGAGGGCGATGACGTCCGCGAGGTACTTCTTCGCGTTCGCAACGGATCGGCCCTTGATGGAGCGGACGACCTCGACCGCGAACTTGGGCTTCACCGGGATGTCACGACCACTGGCTCGGGCGACCTTCTCGGCTGCCTTCTCATCCAGTTGGAGACTGTATCCATATCCCATGTCGTGTTCCTCCTCACTTCAGCGGCATGAACTTGGACGAGCGCGTGGCACCGACACCCGGGCCCGTGTGTTTCGGGGAACCGCGCGTGGGAGCGAACTCGCCAAGCTTGTGTCCGAGCATTTCGCTCGTCACAGTGACTTTCTGGAATTCCTTGCCGTTGTGGACGGCCACGGTCTTCCCTACGAACGCCGGCAGGATGGGGAACGAGCGGAGGTGGGTGCGGAGTTCCGCGCCCTCCTCGGCGCCCTGGACCTTCGCCCAGAACTTCCGGGCATCCTCGCCTTCGGAACCCTGCAGGCACCGCTTGATGAAGCGGCGGTCGCGGGAGTTGACGAGTCCGGCCACGTCCTCAAGGGACAGGGCGCGGAGGGCCTCGATGGACTGCCCGCGGTACAGGAATTCCTTCTGGCGGCGCGCCGTGTCGACTGCCGACTTCTTCTTCCTCGCCTTGCGGCTCGGGCCCTTTCGGGGAACGTTGTCAACCATGAATCACTCACCTCTTCCCCGTGCGCTTGGCCGCGATGTGACCGATGTTGCGGCCCGGCGGCGTTCCACGCGCCATGGTCGTAGGCTTGCCTTCTGCGCGGTGGGCGTTTCCGCCACCGTGCGGGTGATCGACGGGGTTCTTGGCGACACCACGGACGCGGGGCCAGAGTTTGCCCGTCGAGCGGACCTTCATCTTCATCTTCCCGGCCTTCGCAATCGGCTTGTCCGGGCGACCGCCGCCGGCAACGACACCGATGGTCGCGCGGCAGTTCGGGTTGAACCTCTTGAACGTCCCCGACGGGAGACGGACCGTGATGGCCTTCTGGCTCACGGTGACGACGAGGGCTGCCGTGCCGCCTGCGCGGACGAACTTGCCACCGTCACCGGGGCGCGCCTCGAGGTTGTACACGGGGGTACCCTCGGGGACGTGCTTCAGGTAGAGGAGGTTGCCGGGCTCGACACGCTGCGTGCCGAGCTCGATGTTCGCGCCAACGCTCGTGCCCTCGGCGGAGAGCAGGTTCACGGTCTTGCCCGTGGAGAGCTTGACGATGCTGATCGGAGCGGTGTGGCCGGGGTCATGGATGATGTCCATGATGGTGCCGGTCGTACCGCTGCGCACCTTCGGGTGCTTCACAACGCCCTTGTGGCGGTGGCTCGGGCTCTTGTGGACCGGGCTCGCCTTACCACGGCGCTGGGTGATGAGTCGCTTTCCCATGTGATCACCTCAGAAGATCCCGACCCGCATGCCGATGTCCTCGGCCTTCGTTCCGGGTTTGAAACGAACAGTCGCGTGTTTCTCGCCGTCAGGGGAGATCTTCGTCTGCACACTGTGGACCTCGGCCTCGAAGAGGACCTGGGCCGCGTGCTTGATCATCGGCTTCGTGGCCTCGCGGCGCACGACGAAGACGACCTTGTTGTCAGCTTCCATGGACGCCATCGTCTTTTCTGTCACGAACGCGTGGACGATGATGTCGAACGGAGACTTGGTCAGGACGATCCCTCCAGTTTCGCAAGGGCGCTCTCGGTGAACACCGTGAGGCGACCGGGGTCGCCACCGGGCGCGAGCTTCTCGGTGTTGAGCTGGCTCACGGTCGTGATGTCGACACCGGTGAGGTTCGACGCCGACTTCGCGATCGCCGCGTCATCATCCACAACGATGAGGATGGACTTCGGCGTCTTGTAGCGTCGGCCACGGAGCTTGCCCTTGCCGGGGCGCTGGTGCTTGCCTTCGTCGGCGCGGACGAGGTCGCCACCGACGCCGATGGCGCCGAGGGCCTTCACGACATCCGCCGTGCGCATGATGCTCCCCACGGAGTCGTCGATGACGACCGGCATGGTGAGGCCATCACGGAAGACGTGGCCGCGCTCTGCGACCATCTCAGCATCCGCGCAGGCGCCGAGGGCGCTCGCGAAGGCCTTCGCCTTCTCCTTCTTGTTGATCTTCTCGCTCCAGATCTTCTCCACCTTCGGCGGGTGGGCGCGGCGGCCACCCACGACGTGGGGGGACAGCACCGCGGTCGAGCCCTGGGCCATGCGCGGAACCCGCGAGATGCCCTGACCGGAGCGGACGGAGTATTCGGAGTGGCTCTTTCCGGCCATCGGGTTGGACCCGTACGGCTGGCGGCGGTTTGCCTGGAACGCGTTGACGGTCTTGCGGATGAGGTCGGGGCGGAATTCCGAGCTGAATACAGCGGGGAGTTCCACTTCGCCCTTCGTCGAACCGTCGTTCTTGTAGACGTTGACTTTGACCATGTGGCTCACCGACCCTGCTTGGACGCCGTCGAGACGTAGGCGAGTTCAGGCGCGTCGACCTCGATGCCGCCGAGATACCGGGTGGCATCACGCAGGCGGATCAGGCGCTTCGCGGGTCCGGGGATGGATCCGTGGAGGAGGAGGTACTTGCTGCGGACGAGGCCGTAGTTGAGGAAACCGCCCTTGGGGTTGATCTCCTCGCCGTCCTCGCCGACCTTCAGGATGCGCTTGTTGTACTCCGTGCGGTTGTGGTAGCCGGTCTGACCGGGCATGGGAACCGTGTTGCGGATGAAGCGCGGCTGGAAGGGACCGAGAGGCGAAGCGTCACGGCGGTTCTTCGAGTCCTTGTGGCTCTGGAGCTTGACGCCCCAGCGCACGATCGAACCCTGGACACCGAAACCCTTCGTGATGGCAGCGACATCGATCATCTGACCGGTCCTGCCCCAGTCGTCCACCGTGGTTTCCTTGCCGAGGAGTTCCTTCGCGAACGCAATGCGCTCCTGGATGGAACCGCCGCCGACGCGGATCTCCATGAGGTCGGGGACCTTCTGGGGGACGCTCTTCACGAGCTTCGGTTGGGTGTAGGCGAGAACGCGCACGTCGTCGACCTCATCAAGGGCGACGGCGTCCCACTTGGCCTGGGTGTGGCCATCCTTGGGGACGGGGAGGCGTTTCTTGAGGATCGCGTCAGTCTCGGAGGACCAGAACTCGGTCGTCGTCTTGAGGCCGGCGTTGGATTCCTGGTAGAACCGCACTGCCGCGATCTTCATCGGGGGGACCTCAACGACGGTCACGGGTACGTGTACCTCTTGACCGGACGTGATGCTGTGGGGACGGTAGTCCACGACAAGAGCATGGGTCATGCCGGCCTTGTATCCCGCGAAGCCCTGGAGCTTCGGGGCATCGCCGCCTTCGGGCCAGCTCGAGAACCGGGGGTTCTTCGTGCGGGCGCGAACGCGCGGCGAGAAACCGTGCGAACCACGCTTTGGATTGTGCTTCTTTGCCATGTTGTTCAGATCTCCTTGGCGCAGTCACCAGCGCAAGGGTTGAGCAGGCACCTCCGAAACGGCGAGCAGGATGCTCGCAAGATCGGCGTTCGCCTGGCACTGTCCCTTCGGTGGAGCCACAGGAAAATCAGCTTCACAGGCAGCCATCGATCACGCCCCACACACTGGGTCGGTGGTGGTCGTCATCCCGGCTTCATGCCCGGTTGCGGATCTCCCCTTCACGTGGCCCGCCCAACCGTGACGCCTTTCGGGACCTTGAGAACCGCGAATCGTGGATCGTCCGAGGTGTTCGGACGACGAATCCGGGTAATGGTCCCGCATGGGGTCCACTCCAAGGAACGGCCATTGCCGTGCCCCGTTTCCGGCTCCACCGGAGTGGTGCCGAGTGAGCGGATTGCCCCTCGCGTCTGGTGTAGACTACGTTCGGGTGAGGCCGGCAAAGGAGTCCCCCTATATAATGATGAGCCACCCGTGGGGCGTGGGACACTCGGTTTTGGCGGGTTTTGGCGGGGTGGGTCTCGGTTCCTTCGCGCGCGCGTGCGAGGGGGGCTATGAGGTGCAGTGGAAATGGGGCGACTGGCGATGGGTTGTTGCGGGCTGCGGTTGGGAATATGACATCCATCAACACGGAGAAGCGGAGGGCACGGAGATTCACGGAGCAGGTTGGCCGGTATTGCCTGCGTTGATTGCGGAGGTTGGCTAGTGCTCTCCCTTGCCGGTGGCAGGGGCGCGGCGGCGCCGCTGCCGGCCGCTTCGCGGATGTCGCTCACTGGGGTCGCTTGCGCCGCTCGATCCGGAACCCCCGGGTGCCCTCCACGGGGACCGCCCGGATTCCCAGGTCCCGGATGCTTTGGGCGGTGTTGGTCGGCATCCAGTCCGCCCCCGCCGCATCAAGGACGTCAAGATACAGGATGAGGTTCGCAAGGTCGTCCGGCACATCCACATCGAAGAACGGTTCGAGGAGTCCCGTCGAAAGCTTCG
>JBFILE010000068.1:0-13762 GCA_041599855.1 Thermoplasmatota archaeon | reverse complement strand
TCGGACCTGACCCCCCGGAGGCGCCCCCTCGGACGGGCCCCTCATGCGATGGCCCCCTTCATTCGGCTCCTGCGATTCAGCACCCCCGCCGCGGCGACTCCTGTCGCGACCGGATCCCCTCGCCGGCAGCACCTGCCGGTCCCTACCCCGCTCCAGCCCGGAGCCCGTGCAGGCGCGGGAAGGAAGTGGAACCAGGTTCCCGAATGAAAACCGGTTTACGAATGCACTCGGCTGTGGGGTCGTGGGCTCCGACTCCGAGGACCACGAGCAGGCGTTCCGGGACATCGTGCATTACCAGGCTGAGCGGCTGCCCGCCATTGCAGCCGGCACCGCACCCCTCAGCGGAGCCGCCCTCGCGGCCGAGGTGGATGCGACCGTGCGTGCCCTCCAGGTCTTCTTCAACAAGTGGACCGTGGAAGTCATGTTCATCCTGCGGACCCACGGCGTCCTCCGCTTCAACGCCTTGAAGACCCACCTTGCCGGGATCAGCGGGCGCACGCTGAGCACACGGCTGAAGGAGCTGGAATCCCAGGGGCTCGTGAACCGCCTGCTCCATGACGAGATGCCGGTGCGGGTCGAGTACTCGCTCACCGACGAAGGACGCATGGTCGCGGACCTCACCCTGCCCGCGGTGACGTATCTGCGGCTCCACGGCATCGGGGCGAAGGCGCCGGCGGACGTGGACCGCTGGACGGAATGAACGGGTGCCGGGGTTCCCGCGATGGATCGGTCGCGGCAACGGTGGACGCGCGGGTGACGCCGGATCCCGTGATGCGAGGTCGCGCCCCGCCAGCCCCAGCCGGGCCCCCGACCCCCATCTCCGGATCCAGGTCTGCGAATCGCCGGCCGTCGGCGGTGCGCGCGGGGCCCGATCAACCGAACCAGTCGGTCAACGTGCCCGGTCCGATGAGCATGGCCACGCCGACGACGGCGAGGTAGCGGATGGCGGTGCCGAGTGCCACGCCGCCGATGTAGCTCTTGAAGTTCGTACCGGACGCCGCGAAGACGTAGAGGGCAAGGGTGTCGGGCAGGAACGGCAACGCGGTGAAGAGGCCGAGGAGCCAGAACCCGTACTTCTCCGAATTCCGGTTCATCCACTCGACGATGCGCTGCGTCCGCGGCTTCCCGTGGGTCTGCTTCTCGATGAACGCGTGGAGGGCGTCACCGATGAAGTACACGATCCACGCGCCAACGACCTTCGACGCGAAGATGCTCAGGAACGCGAGGATGGGGCCCGCCGACAGGTACGGCTTGATGACGAGGAGTTCGCTGGGCGGGAACGGCAGCGCGACCGCGGTTCCCACGCCCCACATGAACGTGTTCAGGAGGTCGCTCCACGCGACCGCTGCGCGCGGCGTGAACAACGTGACGAGGTTGTTCATCACGAGCACCGCGCCAACGAGGATGGCGCCCGTCAACGCAAGCACCACACTCTTCTGCTCCGTACTCAGGTTCCGCGGATCCCGCATGTCCTGCCACAACGTCTGCCGCCCGAAGCGGCCGTACAGCAGGGACCAGGCGCGAACGAACCCGCTGTACAGGCTGTCCGGAATCTGCACGAGCGCATGGGACACGCGCCGCGGCACATCGATGGCGAAGAGCCCGATTTTCGCTTCCGTGCGGATGGTCCACCGGGCGGCCGGATGCGTCCACGTGGGCAGGGCGTTCGCGGCGCGCCGGACCTTCACGAGGTGGTCGGAGAAGCGTCGACGCGCGCGCGCCGTGAACGCCTCCATCATCTGGCGTTCCTTGTGGATGGCTTCGAGGAACAGGCGCTTCTGGACCGTGATCCGCGAATCCACGGTGATGTCGTCCACGCCCCCGGTGCGCGTCACGCGGATGAGGGTGGAGTACGCAAGCCGCGTGTCAATGCCGGTTTCGAGGGCGTGGTACAGGATGTACGAACCCTCGCCATGGTTCCGACGGGACGGCGGCGCACCATCGAGGATGTCGCCCCAGAAGAACGGGGCGTGCACGATGCCGGGCGAGGGAGCGCGGCCACGCTCCGTGCTTGTCACTGATGTGACCTCCGGGGTCCTTGGAACTTCAGTGACCGTGACCGGCGTCGCCTTTGCCTGCTCGTGTGCCATGGTGGGTTCGGGGGGATGCAGGGCTGGGTCGATAAGTGTGCCTGTTTCGGCGGCTCGTCAAGTTGCCGCGCGGACGGGTCGGATGGGTGGCCCGACGCTTCCCGGCGGAGTCCGGGGCCGGGCGGGTTGGGACCTGATCCAGTCCAGCGAGGCGCAACTGGCGTAAACCCCCGCCGCGCGCGCCGCCCCGGTCCCGCACACGCCCTATCCCGCACCGATTCCGCCGTCGCCCCGGCCGAGCACTTATTGCGGGGGTCGCGCGTCGCGGCGCCGTGGACATCGAAGCGGTCTTCGCAGAGGTCCGGGCCGCCATCTCTTCGACCGGTGGTCGTGTCACCCTCGGCGAGGACGATTTCGGGAACCCCAAGGTGTTCGTGTCGCGCACGATGTACCATCTCGACGCCGATGCCTTGAACGATCGGCTGCAGGCCTGGATCACCCGCGAAGTCAACCCGCAGATCCGCGGCGCCAGCGCCTTCGTGAGCTTCCGCAACGCAAGGCCCGCGTCCCAGGACGATGCCGAAATGGATCACGAGGAGGAGTGGCACGGCCTCGAACCCACCCTCCGCCTGGAAGCGTCCATCCCGCCGCCCACGGAAGGGGAAGTCGCCTCGTTCGTTGCGCTCATCCCGCAGTTCCTTCATCTTGTGGACCGCGCCACCGGTCGGCCCGCGGATTACCGGGACCCCGAGATGGGGAACTCGGAATAGGGCCGCGAACAACAAATCCACCCGCCCGTTTTTCTTGTCCCCCGGCGCCGTCGTGGGCCGATCCGCGCGGTCATGGTCGGGAACGCCGGCGGGGATGATGGCGCCCTTGGACCCTTCCGCCGGCGCCGGCATGCCCGCCTGGTGGCCCGCCCCGGCACCCGCCCGCGCCTGCATGCGGGCCCTTGCGCTCGCCCCGGCATATGCCCGTGCACCGGCCCGCCCGGTGGCCGCCCCCGCGCCTGCGCCGCTTGCCCCCCTTTTCCTCCCCACCGCCGACCCCCGCGCCGGCCCGACCGCGACGCGCCCGCACTTCGCCCCGTCGACCGCGTCCAAGGCGCATGCCAAGGATCCTTCGGGTCTTGGATGGGAATGCCTATACCTTGGTCGTCGGCGACCTTGACGGCGGTGAATCCACATGGAACATGACACAACCACCGGCGACAAGATGAAGGGAACGTGGAAGCAGTTCAAGGGGAAGATCCGCGAAAAATGGGGCGACGTGACGGATGACGAACTGGACCGCGTCCAAGGCCGTCGCGAGCAACTCGCCGGCTACCTCCAGAAGAAGTCCGGTGAGGAGCGGCAGAAGATCGACAAGGACCTTGACCGATGGTCCAGCGAAACCGGCTACCGGCTCTGATCATGGGTGGGGGGGGCGCATCGCGCGCCCCCGCTTCATTTCGGGCCCTTGGATCGATCCTCACCTTCGTCGTTCATGCGTACTCGTGGAGGGGGGGTCCACGCGGCTGTTGACGCACCACGCGTTCGTGCGCGGCCTCGAAATCCGCACTCGTGATTTTTGCTTCGTCAAGCGATCCGGACGGTTCCGTGTCCCGGATGCGAAGATGCAGCGCATGGAGGCTGGCCTCCTGCACGAGGGATGCGAGTTCCGCCCCCGTCCATCCACTTGTCCGGTCCGCCCAGGCATCAAGGTCCACATCCGTATCGAGCGGCATGTCCCGCGCGTGGATGGCCAGGATCTCCCGCCGCGCGTCAAGGTCGGGGTTTCCGACTTCCACGGATCGGTCGAACCGGCCGGGGCGCCGGAGCGCCGGGTCCACGAGGTCCATCCGGTTCGTGGCCGCGATGACGGTGACGCCGCGCAGGTTCTCGAGGCCATCCATCTCCGTGAGGAGCTGGCTGATGACACGCTCCGTGACCCCGGAATCCTCATGGCCGCCCCTCGTGGGCGCCAGGGAATCCAGCTCATCAAAGAACACGATGCATGGCGCCGCCTGCCGCGCCTTCTTGAAGACTTCGCGGACCGCGCGCTCGCTCTCGCCCACCCACTTGGACAGGAACTCGGGGCCCTTCACGCTGATGAAGTTGGCTTCGCTCTCGGTGGCCACGGCCTTCGCAAGGAGCGTCTTTCCGGTGCCGGGAGGTCCGTGGAGGAGCACACCCTTCGGAGGCTTGGCACGGTAGTGGGCGAATGCCTCGGGGTGCTTCAATGGCCATTCGATCGTTTCCATGAGGTCCTCCTTGACATCCTGGAGTCCACCGATGTCATCCCAGTGGACGTCGGGCTTCTGGACGAACACTTCACGCAGCGCACTCGGCTCAAGTTCATTGAAGGCGCCCTCGAAGTCCGCGGCGTTCACGACAAGCTTGTCCAGCACTTCCGCGGGGAGTGCCTCCGCATCCAGGTCCACATCGGGCAGCACCCGCCGCACCGCACGCATGGCGCTCTCCTTCGCGAGCGCTTCAAGGTCCGCGCCCACATACCCGTGGGTGCGGTCCGCCAGCGTCTCGAGGTTCACATCATCGGCAAGGGGCATGCCCCGCGTATGGATGTGGAGGATCTCGAGCCTGCCATCCCGGTTCGGGACACCGATCTCGATCTCCCGATCGAAACGGCCGGGCCGCCGGAGCGCCGGGTCGATGGCGTTCGGACGGTTCGTCGCAGCAATCACCACGACCTTTCCGCGGCCCTTGAGGCCATCCATCAGATTCAACAATTGGGCCACGACGCGCCGCTCGACTTCACCCGTGACCTCCTCCCGCTTGGGGGCGATGCTGTCGATCTCATCGATGAACACGATCGCAGGCGCGTTCGCTTCCGCCTCCTCGAACACGGTGCGCAGGTTCTCCTCGCTTTCCCCGTAGAACTTGCTCATGATCTCGGGGCCGCCGATGTTGTGGAACGAGGCACCGCTCTCGTTCGCGACCGCCTTCGCAAGGAGCGTCTTCCCGGTGCCGGGCGGGCCGTGGAGGAGGATGCCCTTCGGTGCGTCGATCCCGATGCGCTGGAAGATCTCCGGATGGCGCAGGGGAAGTTCGATCATCTCGCGCACACGCTTCACCGCGTCGCCGACGCCGCCGATCTCCTCGTAGGTGATGGCGGGGGCCTTCTCCTCGGCGGCGGCGCGTGCCCCCCGGGTGCCTTTCTCCGCGGTCAGGGGGGACACCTCGTACGCGGTTTGCGCGCCCGAGATCGCAAGGCCACCGGGAGGGGTGAGCGACGTCACCTCGAATTCGAGGCGGCGGCCAAGGACAGGCAGTTCGATCCCGTCCCCTTCCGCGAGCACGCGGCCATCGAGGTGATGCTGGAGGTAGCGCTCGCCGCCTTCCAGCGTGATGGCGCCGCGCGGGGCCAACGTGACCTTCCGGGCGGGCTTCGCCTCGATGACTTCGATGGTGACGGGGTCGTCCACAGCAACACCGGCGTTCTCGCGGAGGACGCGGTCCATGCGGATGGTACCGGCCCCCCGATCCTCCGGATACCCGGGCCACAGCAGGGCTCCCGTCTCCTTCTTCCCTCCCTTGATCCGCAGGACATCCCCGGTGCGGAATCCGGCGCTTGCGAACATGGCCGGATCGATGCGCGCAAATCCACGACCCACATCCTGCGGCCGCGCCTCGGCCACCCTGAGGGTCGCCTTCCTGTTCTCTTCATGGGTGCTTGTCATGATGCTTCCTCGGTTCGTTCACGGCGATGCCGGGTCGCCTCCGGCGGCGTCGACGCATGCAAGGACGCGGCGTCGCTTCGCATGATCCCGGTTGGTGGCATGCTCGCGCCGGAGGTGTCCCGGCCGCGCCTCGCGGGGCCCACGGCTTCACGGGGTGCAGGGGCGCGGCACACGGCGGTTCCGGCCATTGCCCGGTCACAAGCGGCTCACTTGATGTCCACGTGCTTGCCCTTCGGGGGCTCGGGCTTCTCGATGCCGAGGGTGACCTCGAGCACCCCGTTGTTGTAGGTGGCCGATGCCGAGTCCTCCTCCACGGGGGTCCGGAGCGGCACCGTCTTCCGGTACCTGCGATCATTTCCATCCGCGCGGATGATGAGGGAGTCTTTTGTCGCTTCGACGTCGATATCCTCCTTCGCGATGCCCGGCATCTCGGCGGTCACGCGGACCTGCCCGTGATCATCGTCCACCATCGTGGTGGTGAAGGGCTCGCGCACGCCACTCTCCAACGGCTCCGCTTCGCCGGGCCGGAGGTTGCCGAACTGTTCCACATGGGGAACGCCGTCCGGGCCCACGTCCACGCTGACCCCGTAGTACAGGGGCTCATTCGTCGGGACCCGTGTCCAATCCCACGATCGGAACCCGCTGAACATCCGATCCATCATCCGGTTCATCTCGTCGAATTCGCGCTCGAAGGAATCGAAGATTCCACCTCGTCGGTTCATGGTCATCGTTGTCAACTCCGGTCGGAACGTCCGCATGCACTGTTCATGCGGGAGTCGTCCGTCAATGAGCCATGGGGTCGAGGCCATTCAAGAGCCCCGACAGTTTCGGGGCATCGCGTGCCGCGTCCTCGATGTCGCGGATGGCTGCGTGCACCGTCTGCCGGGAGACGTTGCCTGCCCGCGCGATGCGTGCCACGGGGAGCCGTTTGCCGGCGGCGCGCGCGGCCAGCACAAGGGCGGCACACGCGGCGGTGTCGGGATGCCGGCTTGCCGTTGCGCGATGGCCGTGGCGGCTTCGCAGGATGGCGGCGGCGCGGGATGCAACCGCGGGAGGGGCGCCGGCCGCGGATGCGATTCGGTGCACATGATGCACGGCGTCGAGGGCGATGACCCGTTCCCCCGCGTGGGCGGCGAGCATGCGCTGTTGCCGATGGATGGTCCGGGGCGCAACCCCGGCCGCGGTCGAGATGGCTTGAATGGTGCGCGGGATGCCGGCATCCCGGGTGGCTTCGGCAACGCACGCGGCGATGACGGCATCGAGGCTGCGGCCCCTGGTCACGCCCCCGCGTTGCGCCCGACGGAACCGCAGGAGAGCGTCCTCCGCCACGTATCGTGGCAGCGTGAGGGCTTCGGACAGGGTGGCGACGAGGATGCGGGCGCGGGCCCGGGACCGCGGTGCGGTGGACCGTGCGCGGCGATCAAGGCGCAAGAGCCGTGGGTGGAGTCGAGGAATTCGGTTCGGGTTCCCGTTGATGCCGCGCGGCGCGGCAAGTGCTGCGGCCGGAGGGCCCGGCTCGAAGGGGGGAAGGTCATCGACGAGGTGGCACCGTTCGCAGACCATCTGTCCATGCAGGTCGGGGCGGAGGCGTCCTGCGCATTCCGCGCAGGTGCCTTCCGCATCGGGTCGCGCCGTGGCGGGGCCCGGGGTGCTTGGCATGGGGTGGGGTGCGGGGTTCGACGGACTTCGGGCGGCAGCAGCCAACGCCGTCGGGTCCGTTACTTCTTCTATAAGACATTATCTATGATCGAAGTCCCGGTCAATCCCCGTGCCGGGTGACCGTGCCGGGGGCAGCGATCTTCACCCGGTCCGAGGTGTGCGCGGAATCGCCCGCCTCCTTCACGATCACGTGGACGCCGACGATGACGCCGCCGACCCGGATCGGAATTCCCTCGGCCACAACGGGAATCCGGTGCCCGTCCCGATGAAGCGCACCGGCCGGGACCTCCAGGCGTTCCCCGCGGATCATGGCGCCGAACGCGAGCATCACCCGTTCCCGATCCTCCTCCGCAACCAGCGGGAGGAACGGTTTCCCGATCACGTCCTCCGGGGCGTGGTCGAGGATCCTCCGGATGGCCGAATTCGCTGAGAGGAAACGACCTTCGAGGTCGATGGAGAGCACCATGTGCGGGTTCTCGGTCGCGAGTGCCCGATAGAACTCCTCACTCGCCCCCAGGCGCTTCGCCATGGTGACGCGGTCGGATACATCGACGAATGCAAATGCAGCCCCGGAGCACTGCCCGTCCGCATCCAGGATGGGGGACCCGCTGCTCTGGATGTACAGTTGGCCGCCATCGGGACGGACCAGGGACAATTCGCCGTGGTGGGCGACGCCCCTGATGGCCTGTTCGAGAATGGTCCGTGGATCGATGGGGGTGTGGTCCACGGTCTCGATTTGCCACGGGGCGTTCCGTGAGTCCAGTCCCACGAGTTCGCTGGACGGGACGCCGAGCATGTGTGCAGCGGCCTCGTTCGCGAAGGTGATGACGCCCTCCGGATCCGATACCATGATGCCCGCCGGCGCCGCCTGCACGATGCCCCGGATCCGCGACTCCGTTGTCTCCAGTGCTCGAGTCACCTCATCGCGTTCCTGACGGGCATGTTCGACCCGTTCCCGGGCATCCGCCTCCTTCCGGAATGCCCGTGCATTGCTGAGGGCGAGCGCCGTGCGGTCGGCGACCTCCTCGAACAGTTGTCGCGCAGTTTCCGTATATGCGGGAGCCGGTGTCGATCGCCAGACACTCAACGTGCCCATGACGCTGCCGTCCACGATGAGCGGCGCCACCATGAGCGCCACGTTCTCCAGGTTCTCGCTGATCCGCCGATCGTCGGATTCCGCGAGGAAATCGAATCGTCGAGGGTCCAGGTCTGCCAGGTTGATGGCCTTGTTCGATTGGAGGACGATTTTTCCCAGGCTCTCCTCCAGCGGCTGGGTGCCGACCGCATCCTTCAGCGCATCCAACACGTCCGGGTCCACGTGATCCATCGCGCAGGGGATCAGCGAGGTGCCGTCAGGGGAAAGTTCCGCCACCGCGGCCCCGTCTCCCATGAACTGGGTCACGAGGCGTACTGCTTCCTCAAGGAGGGCTGTCTTTTCCAAGGGGCTGATGGCAAGTCGACGACTCACCTGCGAAAGGATGTGCTCCCGCTCTGCATGCTCGCGGTTCGCAGCTTCCGCGTGCTCGGCCCGGTCACGGGCCCGGCGTTCCTGGTGGAGGAGTCGTGACCGCTCGCGATCGAATCGGTCCCGTTCGATGGCGGTTCCGATGATGTTCGCGATCGATTGGAGGAAATATTCGTCGGCGCCGGCAATTCCGTCCGGTTCCGGGCCGAAGGCTGCGAGAATGCCGATGGACCCGGATTCGGTGGCGATCGGGACCGCGATGCCGGAGCGGACGCCTGCCCGAACGAGGCAGGCCGGCGGGTACAGTGGGGAGTCTTCGCCATAGTTCACAACGCGGATTGATCGGCCCGTCTCGTACGCATCCATGAGATGGGTGCCCAGGCGCGCGGCGTCCGGGGGTTCGCCACGCAGGCGGCCCGTTCGCCCCCGCGCCGCGAGGGGGGTGAAGAGGCCCTCGGCATCCGATTCCAGGATGCAGGCGTCCTCCAGTTCGCAGGTTGCAAGGACGGCGTCCAACGCGCGATCAAAAAGCGTGCTCAGGGGGGCATCGTTGAGGGCATCCATGCCCAGGCGGGCAACTGCCGCCTGTTGTCGGCTGAACGCGCGTTCCGCCTCGTCCGCCTTCCGGCGCTCGGTGACATCGCGGAAAACGACCACGCCGCCGGCCACCTCGTCCTCACGCAGATACGCCGTGACCGTGAACTCAACCGGGACGCGGGTGCCGTCCCGCCGGGCGAACACGTCCCCATGGCGTTCCGACATCCTGCCGGTCGCAAGGGTGCGGCGGATCACCGAATCCTCCCATGAGCGCGGCTTCCCGTCCTCGCCCTCGAAATGCAGGGCATCGTGGAACGGCATCCCGATGAGGTGGTCCGGTTCCCATCCGAGAATGGCACACGCGGCCGGGTTCACGAAGGTGATGGATCCGTCCACAGTAAGGGCGCAGACGCCATCCCCGATGGTGCGCGTGATGGCGGAGGATGCGCGGGTCCGGTTGAGGGCTTCCGTGGCAAGGACGTTGGCGACATAGGGGTCTTCCGCCCGGGAAGCCGCGGCCAAAGCGCACACGACGTCCTCATCGGTCATCGAAGCGATGATTTCGACCGGATTCTCCGCGTGGGCGACGCTTTCGTAATATCGAGCGAAGCGTGAATCCCCCATGGTGCCCATTTGTTGCTCATTCTCGTATAACCCTGTCCGGGCACCCAAGAACGCGAATACGACAGATCCGTACGGCGCATCGGCGCGCGACACCGTAGCCGTCGCGTGCAGGGGGAACAGGTGCGGCGCCGAACCGTCTGCGCGGCGTGTCCTGACGAAAACTCGGCAACGTCGGCAGACCGCCGGCGAAACGGCGTTCTCCCATCCGCCCCCCCGTACAGAGAGGGTCCTGCCGAGGCCTGTATGGTGACACGTCACATGCGTCATTCGCGTGTATCATCCGCCGTCGGATGGACCACCGCGAGGGCCGGTGGAAGCCCCTGTATCACTCGGCCATATGCAGCCCGTGACCCGCGAGCGCACATCGCTTCGGCTCGTTTCGGTAAACTATATCATGCCACGCCGGGAGATGGCGATCCAACCCGACCCGCCCGACGGCCCGCGAGAGCCGATCGGGTAAAGGTCCCGCGGCGGGTTCCCCGGAATTCAAGGTGACGGACAGATGATGACGACAAAGGTGGACGGCGTGGAGATCAAGGGGCCCATGAACGAGCAGTACGCGAGCATCCTCACCCCCGAGGCGCTCACCTTCCTCGTCGGCCTCCACCGGTCATTCAACACGCGCCGCCTCGGCCTCCTCGTCGCCCGCCGCGAGCGACAGGCGGACCTCGAACGCGGGGCACGCCCCGACTTCCTTGCGGAAACCCTCTCGGTCCGATCGGGCGACTGGAAGGTCGCCGCCGTTCCGCACGACCTCCAGGACCGGCGCGTCGAAATCACCGGGCCCGTGGACCGGAAGATGGTCATCAACGCCCTCAATTCCGGGGCCCGTGTCTTCATGGCCGACTTCGAAGATGCAAACGCGCCCTCGTGGACGAACTGCATGGACGGTCAGGTCAACCTGCGGGACGCGTGCCGCCGAGCCATCACCTTCACCAACTCCAAGGGCAAGGCGTACCGGCTCAAGGACGACATTGCCACCCTGGTCGTTCGCCCCCGAGGCTGGCACCTGCCCGAGAAGCACCTGTTCATCGACGGGAAGCCCGCGTCCGCGAGCCTCGTCGACTTCGGCCTGTACTTCTTCCATAATGCGAAGGAACTCGTTGACCGGGCCAAGGGCGCGGACGGGGCATCCGGCGACGGTGCCCAAGGCCCGGCGGCCGGCAGGACCCCCGGTCCCTCCGCGGGTCCCTACTTCTACCTCCCCAAGCTCGAAGGGCACCTTGAAGCCCGCCTCTGGAACGACGTGTTCAACCACGCACAGGACGAACTCGGCATCCCCCGCGGGACCATCAAGGCCACCGTCCTCATCGAGACCATCCTCGCGGCCTTCGAGATGGAGGAGATCCTCTACGAACTCCGCGACCACAGCGCCGGCCTGAATGCCGGGCGGTGGGACTACATCTTCAGCGTCATCAAGAAGTTCCGGGACGACCCGCGGTTCATGCTCCCCGACCGTGGGGAGATCACCATGACGGTGCCGTTCATGCAGGCGTACTCCGACCTCCTCGTGAAGACGTGCCACAAGCGCGGCGCCTTCGCCATGGGCGGCATGGCCGCGTTCATCCCGTCCAAGGACGAGGAGGCGAACGCCCGCGCCTTCCGCAAGGTTCGCGAGGACAAGGTGCGGGAAGCCACCGCCGGATTCGATGGTACGTGGGTCGCCCACCCCGGCCTCGTCCCCGTCGCCCTCGAAGTCTTCGACAAGGTTCTCGGCGACCGACCGAACCAGCTGGATCGCCAGCGTGACGACGTGAACGTCACGGCGAAGAACCTCCTCGATGTCACCATCGCCGGGGGCGCGATCACGGAGGCAGGCGTCCGCCAGAACGTGAACGTCGGTATCCTCTACATTGAAAGCTGGCTGCGCGGTGTCGGCGCTGCGGCCCTCCACAACCTCATGGAGGATGCGGCCACCGCCGAGATCTCGCGGAGCCAGATCTGGCAATGGGTGCGCCACGACGCCGCACTCAAGGACGGCGGCACGGTGACTCCCGAACTCGTGAAGGGCATCGTGGCCGAGGAGATGGCCGCCATCCGCGAGACCCTCGGACCCGACCGCTACAGGAAGGGGCGCTTCGAGGAAGCCCGCGAAGTCTTCGAGGCCGTGGCCCTCGACGACGAATTCCGCGACTTCCTCACCCTCCCCGCTTACGATATCCTGGAGTAGTCCGTCACCCGACGGACCTCCACCGATCCACCCATCCCGATCAACGACAGGAGTTGCTGATAGTGACCCAGACCCAGAAGCTCGACGTACCCGTGCCCGTGAAGGACCGCATCCAGGCGGAAGCCAAGAAGCTCGAGCAGGAGTGGGCAACCAACCCCCGCTGGAACGGCCTCAAGCGCGACTACAGTGCAGAGGACGTCATCCGCCTCCGCGGCAGCGTGAACGTGGAGTACACCCTCGCCCGCCTCGGCGCCGAACGCCTGTGGAACCTCATGGAGGAACAGCCGTACGTGACCGCCCTCGGTGCCCTCACCGGGAACCAGGCCGTCCAGATGGTGAAGGCCGGACTCAAGGCCGTGTACCTGAGCGGCTGGCAGACGGCCGCCGACAACAACACGGCCGGCCAGATGTACCCGGACCAGAGCCTGTACCCCGTGAACTCGGTGCCGGATGTCGTCCGCCGCATCAACAACGCCCTCCGCCGCGCCGACCAGATCCACTTCGGTGAAGGCCACGACAACAACACCCACTGGCTCGCGCCCATCATGGCGGACGCGGAAGCCGGCTTCGGTGGCCCCCTCAACGCCTTCGAACTCATGAAGGGCATGATCGAAGCGGGCGCCGCCGGCGTCCACTGGGAAGATCAGCTCGCGAGCGAGAAGAAATGCGGCCACATGGGCGGCAAGGTCCTCATCCCGACCCAGCAGCACATCCGCACCCTCACCGCGGCCCGCCTCGCCGCGGACGTGAGCGGCGTCCCCAGCATCGTCGTGGCCCGCACGGACAGCCTCGGCGCGACCCTCATCACGAGCGATGTGGACGAGCGGGACGCGCCCTTCATCACGGGCGAGCGCACCCCGGAAGGCTACTTCCGCATCACGAACGGCATCGAGAGCTCGATCGCGCGCGGCCTCGCGTACGCGCCGTACTGCGACCTCGTGTGGTTCGAGACGGGCACGCCGAACCTCGAAGAGGCCCGCCAGTTCGCGGAAGCCATCCACGCGAAGTTCCCCGGCAAGCCGCTCATGTACAACTGCAGCCCCAGCTTCAACTGGCGCAAGCACCTGGACGACGCGTCCATCGCGAAGTTCAACAAGACCCTCGGCGACCTCGGGTACAAGTTCCAGTTCATCACCCTCGCCGGGTTCCACAGCCTCAACCACGGCATGTTCGAACTCGCCCGCAACTTCGGCAAGGAAGGCATGCCCGCGTACGTGCGCCTGCAGGAAGCCGAATTCGCAAGCGAGAAGAACGGGTACACGGCGACGAAGCACCAGCGCGAAGTCGGCACTGGCTACTTCGATGATGTCTCCACCGTGATCTCGGGTGGGCAGGCTTCGACGCTCGCGTTGAAGGGGTCCACCGAGGAAGAGCAGTTCCACGAGGAGTGAGGCCCCAGGGTTGAACCGCGCAGCGCCCGGTCGGACACCGTCGTCCGGGCGCAGCGCGGATCCCCCGAGCTTATGCGGCCGGACGAGCATCCTGTTGCATCGATGCCCGACCCTGCCGCGCATCTGGATCGCGTGCGTGACGCGCTCGACGCCCTCACGCGCGCGGTGTAGGATGATCCCGACGTCATTGCTATTCTCCAGTTCGGA
>JBFILE010000067.1:0-13792 GCA_041599855.1 Thermoplasmatota archaeon | reverse complement strand
CCCCCCGACTCGCGGCACACCCGTGGGCCCACGAATGGAATGGCTCCCCGTGGCCCATCGTGTTGAAGAATGCGGCCCATTTCGCGTTCCGTGGGTGCGCCTGCCTGGCCGGCCCGCGTGCCGGGTCCCGAATACGGGCCAACGGTCCCCGGAAGGGCGCCCGCCCGGGACGCCCATGACGCTTATTTCTGCCGAGCCAATGATTCACACGCCACCACATCATGGATGCAAGACGTTATATGCAAGACCTCCTACCTTCTCGCGATGACAGGGTTTACGTCCCAGAATCGGAGTCCGCCGCCCCAGCGCGAGCGGGTATCCGTCACATGCTCAAGTTGCAAGGTTGAAACCACGGTCCCGTTCACCCCCACGCCGGGGCGACCGGTGTACTGCCGTGACTGCTTCGCCAAGCAGAACGCCAACGCGCCCCCCGGGCGCCCCGGAGCCCCCCGGCCCGGCCCCGGCGGACCGCGACGCGGCGCCGGCGGCGGCCGCTTCGGCCCCGCCCGCGCAAGCGACATCAACCGCTCCGCCCCCAAGAAGCACATGCTCGCCCAAGGCCGCAAGGCCCACTTCGTGTACGACGTCCTCGAAGCCCTCGAGAACAGCGGCCTCGAAACGGAGCAGCGACGCGTCTTCGTGGAAATGCTGTTCACCCGCGGATCCCGCCAGAGCAGCGAAGCCGCATTCGAGTTCCTCGTGGAAAAACACGGGGACAAACAGGTCACCGACGACGAAGCGAACCAGATCGAGTTCCTTCTGAAGAAGTACAGCTTCCGTCGATGACGAACACGAGACCCTGTCACATCGCGGGAGGCCGCTCCGGCGGCCCCTCGTGAAACAACCAGTTTTCCGGGTGCGTGACCCCACGCATCCCCTCATGCCTTTTCTTGGCTGCCTACGCTGCGCGCTCCCCCGCGCACCCGTCCGCCCACATGGGTCGGCACCGCGCCCGTGAATTGCGCCGGGAACCGCGCCCGAAGCAGTACCCGGCCGAGCGCCTGCAACCGCGGCCACCGATGCATCGCGCTCGCCTTGACGAAACTCCTTCGCCGTCGGAAGACCTGCGCGACCCGCGTTGTACCCTGAACCACAGCGCACGGCCCCGGGCCCGCGCCGTGCGATACGCTGGGTCCGAGGCCGCACCGCCGGTCGCCGGGAACAAGGCCCGTCCAGGATCCGCCGTCGCAGGGGCAGTTCCCGGCGCCACTGCCGAAAGCCCTCCGCTGAAGGTCACAACAGGTGGGCTACGCAACAACACCACGTGCGCCACAACCATTCATCGCGGCCGAACGCCCGAAAAGGAACGTGCGTCACACGCCGGTCCCGACGTTCACGCTGCGCTGCACGTCATCACCTTCGGCCGTCGCAAGGAGTGCTTCTCCCGCGAATGCGATGTACTTCGTCCCATTCGATGCCGTGCACACCTGGATCCAGCCGTCCCACGCGGTGATCTCAAGGGCGATCGTGCCATGATGGACGTCGCGCTTCGAATCCGAATCCCGGATGAGGATGCCGTCGAAGGTGATCACGCCGCGTGCCGCGGTGCCGCTCCAGGTTTCGCACGCGCCGTTCCGTGCGAACTCACCGTTGAACGCGACCAAGGACAAGGGCTGGTTCAGGATTCCACCACCGAACGCGGTGGTCCGGACCGTGATCGAGATGTCCGCCGCCGCCATCCCGGGCATGCCCGCGGCAACAAGGAACGCCAAGAGGACAATGGCCAGGAATCGTTGCCCGCCGCTGGCGGACGCTCGCATACGTCTCGAATTCACGCTCAACCGATTCCAGGCATGCCGTCCCGCATCAAGTCCATTGTGCGTAGTCAGTATCCACCGGCGTGCGATGGCGCCGCACGTTCACCGAAAACAAGTCCGGAAAAAGAGATTCGGGCGGGGAAACCCCCCGCCCGCTGCCGGGCCTTGGACATCAGGACCGGAACGAATCCACGATGGGCCGGTAATCGAACCCACGCGCAATGTCGAGGGACGAAAGCGGCGGACCCTGAAGGCCCTTGAGCTGCCCTTCAAGGGTAGGGCGGTCCTCCTCATAGAGGACGCCGTAGTACACGTCGTTCGAGTAGATCAGTTCCAGCGCCTTCGCGCGGTCACGCGGGTCATGCTGGATCTCGCTCCCGTCATCCGCCTTCACGAGCACGTCACGGAACCACTGGTACGTGTTCTTCTTGTTGAACGTGACACAGGGGCTGAACGTGTTGATGAGGGAGAATCCCTCGTGCTGGATGCCGGCCTCGATGGTGCCCATCAGGTGCTTCATGTCGCCACTGAACGCCTGCGACACGAACGTCGCCCCCGCAGCCATCGCAAGGGCGAGGGGGCGGATCGGCGCTTCGATGGTTCCCTCGGGCGACGTGCCCGTGATGAACCCGAGTTCGCTCGTCGGCGACGCCTGCCCCTTCGTCAACCCGTAGATGAGGTTGTCCATCACGAGGTACGTGATGTTCACGTTCCGCCGCATGGCATGAAGGAAGTGGCCGGCACCGATGCCGTAGCCGTCCCCGTCGCCGCCGGCGACGATGACGTTCAATCCCTTGTTCGCGAGCTTGATCGCCTGCGCAGGCGGGAGGGCGCGGCCGTGGAGGCTGTGGTAGCCGTACGCGCGCACGTACCCGCTGAGCTTCCCGGAGCAACCGATGCCGGTCACGATGACCGTCTCCTCGTTCTTGAGGCCGAGGTTCGCGAGGGCGCGCTGGAGCGCGGCGAGGACACCGAAGTCTCCGCACCCGGGGCACCACCAGCTCGGGGCACTGGTCTGCCATTCCTTCATGTCGCCCTTCACTTCCTTCGCTGGTGCCGCCATTCAGACCACCTTCTCTGCTTCGATGTTCTTCCCTTCCTTGCGCGCGGTCACAAGGTCCTGCAACCGCTCATGGATCTCGTTCGCACGGAACGGGGTCCCGTCGTACTTCAGGATCTTCTCGATCTTGTCGTGGCCGCCGACGCGCATCTTCGTGACTTCCGCGAGTTGACCGGACCCGTTCGCTTCCACGAACACGACTTCATCGCACGAGTCGATGAACGCCTTCACCTTCTCATCCGGGAACGGCCAGATGTGGGTGATGACCATGTGCTTGACCGGGATGCCGTCCTCTTCGCGGAAGCGCGCGAGCGCCTCCTCGACCGGGTGGCGCGTGCTCCCCCACGTGATGACGCCGACCTTCGCGTCCTCGTCGCCGAACTCGAGCCAGGGCAGCACAGGGTTCTTCCCGTACTGCGAAGGCGCGAGGTGCTTCTTGTAGAAGGTGTCGAGCTTCTTCGCCCGCTTCTGCATCATGAGGACCCGGTTCTGCTTGTTCTCCGTGATGACTCCGGTTTCACCACTCTCGCTTCCCGCCGAGAGGTACAGGCCGCCCTTCATCCCGGGGATGGACCGGGGCGAGATGCCGTCATCGGTGAGTTCGAAGCGCTTGAACGACTCCGGGGGCAGGTCCGCGATGTCCTCCGGCTTCACGAGCTTGCCGCGGCGCACCGGCACCTTGTCGATGTCGATGTCGTCCATGGTGACGAAGGCGATCCCCAGGTCCTGGTCGAGGAGGTAGAACACCGGGCACTGGTATTCCTCGGCGAAGTTGAATGCCTCCTTCGCAAGCTGGAATGCCTCCTCATGATCGGACGGGCTCAGGATGATCCGGGGGAATTCATCGTGGCCGCCGTGGAGGGCGAAATACAGGTCCGTCTGCCCGTGCTTCGTGGGCAGTCCCGTCGACGGGCCGGGTCGCATCACGTCGAAGACGACGATCGGGATCTCGGCCATGCCGGAGAGGCCGATCCCCTCGGTCATGAGGCTGAGTCCGGGTCCACTCGTGGACGTCATGGCGCGGACGCCGGTGTACGCGGCGCCAAGGGTCATGTTGATGGCGGACAGTTCATCCTCCACCTGGATCGCGACACCGCCGTACTCGTCGGTGTGCTCCGTGATCCATTCGAGGACGTCCGTTGCGGGCGTGATCGGGTACCCTGCAACGAAGCGGCAGCCGCCGGCGAGAGCGCCGAAGGAGGCGGCGTCCGTGCCCTTGAGGACGAGGCGGCGCTGGTTGTTCGGGAGGGGGCGGCGCTCCATGGACCACCGCATGCGCTCCGCGGGCACGTTCTGCTCGACGTAGTCCCAGCCGGACTTGATGACGCCGCGGTTCATGTCGACGATCTTCTGACCCTTCTTCGAGAACCGCTCCTCGACGAAATCGTAGAAGGCCTGGATGTCCATGCCGATGATCTTCGCCGTCGCGCCGAGGGAGACCATGTTCCGCATGATCTTCGACCCGTTCTCCTGCGCGATGCTGGTCATGGGGAGCGGAAGCGTGTAGAAGCGCTTCTGGTCCTCTTCCGAGAGTTCGAGTTCGAACGCGTCGGAGTCGTAGATGATGACGGCGTTGTCGGTGAGGACCTCGAGGGCCGAATCGACCACGTCCTGGCCGAGGGCGACGATGATGTCCGTGGTGTCCGGCCGGCTCGCCACCGGCGTTTCGGAGACGCGGACCTCGTAGAACGTCAAGCCGCCGCGGATGCGGCTGCCGAACGAGCGGTACGTGTACATGTGCAGACCGTAGCGTGCACACGCTTTTGCGAAGATCTCGCCGGTCGAGTCGATCCCTTCGCCCTGCTGGCCTCCGATGCGCCAGGCGACCTTGTTCACGATTGGCATTCGGTGATTCCCCGGGAACTGCGTGCACACTCGGGCGCGCGCGTGTGCTTTCCATCTACCCGCGAATGGTGGATAAGGGTTGCGAGACGTAATACCATCACTATCGGCCGCCGGTATATACTGGTAATTCTGGCCTGCGGCTCCTGCCACGATTTCCCCGGAATTCACGACGGCCGGAACAAACCGCCCGTCGGGTGCCGGATGGTGTCCCCGCCAAACCGCCGGGCAACCGGTAATTACCGTCCATACGGCCCTGCCCTGCACCGGGCGCATGGACGATGCGTCCACGCGCCGGGATCACCCCATTCCACGCCGGACATCGACCGATCACGGGCCGGTCCTCAACCGATCGCGGGCCCGCCAGGCCCGCGGACGCGGCCGGGGCGGGTTCGGTTCGCCGCCGCCCCATCCCGGGTTCCCTACCTCAACCGCCGTACGCCCAACCCGTGTTCTTGTGGGTGAGGGGCTCGCCTTCCTTGTGCATCCCGGCCTCGACGACCTCGGCAACGAACAGGGTGTGGTCCCCGCGGGCCACGGTTTCCACGACGCGGCATTCGAGGAAGCCGGCGAGGTCCGGGAAGATGGGGGCTCCGGTCTCGGTGCCGGCCTTGAACGGCATGCCGGCGATGGCGCCATCCTCGGCCGGGCTGTCCTTGAAGAACTTCACGGCGACATCCTTCTGGTCCTCGGTGAGCAGGTTCAACGCGAACGCGCCCGTCTCGGTCACGAACGCATGGGACTTCGAGTCCTTCTTCAGGCCGAGCGCAATCAGCGGCGGCTCGAAGGAGCACTGGGTGCACCAGCTCACGATGGCCGCGTTCGGTTCCCCGGATGCGCCCTTCGTGCCGAGGACGTAGATGGCGTACGGGATCTTTCGGAGGGCAGTCTTCTTCGCGGCGGCATCCATGGCCGCGGCAGACGGGCGATCGGGCTTAACTCCTGCCATTCCGGGGATGCGCCGGGGGCGGAGCCGTGGTGGCGTCGTGGCAGGGTCGTGGTCATGGGTGCTGATTCGGGTGCGGCGCCGTTGGCCGTGCCCGGGGCCTCGACCTTTCCCTCGCTATTGCGCGAGCGCTTGCCCTTGCGACCGTGCCCAATGACCCAGGCAACCGCGCAGGCGCGACCTTGCGCAGACGGAACGTGGCCGCGCCGCAATGCCGTGAGGGCGTGGCATGATCATGGCCGCGCGCGCGCCTGATCGCGCCGCGAGTACGTGGCCTGATCGCGCCGCAATGCCGCGGGTGCGGGACAGCGCAGCAAGGCCGCGAGGCCTCGACCACGCCGCAGTGGCGCAGGTGCGCGACCGCGTCGCAATACCAGGCTTACCTGATCACGCCGCCATGCCGCCCGTGCCCCGCCGCCTGCCAACGGGCCACCTACACGCGACATTCGCCGGTCGGGCGTTCCCATGTCCCGATGGTGTTCGCGCGATCGAGCCGGAGGATGCTGTACTCCAAGGTGCGGCCCACAACTTCGAGGCTGGTCGGGTCCACATGATCGATGTCGTCCGCCACGGTGTGATGCGTGGACGGGAACGGGTCCCCCCGCGGCGTGTCGAGGTGGATCACATCCAGGACAAGGGCGCACTCGCTGAAGGGAACGTGATCGTCCGTGATTGGGCTCACTGTTTCATCGACGAAATACCCGCCGTACCCGAGGTCCCGCGCGGTCCGCCATACGTGGTCCTGGAGGCGGCGGTGCGGGTCGAGGGCGCTGAATCCTTCCCGCATCAGCGTCAGGTTCGCGTCACCGGGCATGTCCACGAGGATCATCGCCCGCATGGCCGCCAATGTCGCTTCGCTCAGGGTGGACGCGTGGTGGGTGCTCCCGAGGATCCACTCCGTGCACCACCCCTTGTCGTCCGCATCCCCGTACCGGCCCGCGTCCTCCGCATCGAAGAACGCCACCGCGAGACTGAGGTTGTGGAGGCGTCCCTGGAGGACGTTCACGAGTTCGAGGACGACCGCGACAGCGGCGGCGCCGTCGTTCGCGCCCTGGATCGGCTCGCCCCGGCGCGCGGGATCCGGATCCTTGTCGGCGATGGGTCGGCTGTCGAAGTGCGCCGCGAGGAGGAGGTGCGGCGTGGCGGGCGCCGTCGTGACCACGTTCGTGAGCACCGTGTCCCTGCAGTTGAAGCGCGCGGTGAACGGATCCTCGCGCGCATCGAGGCCGAGGCGACCGAGTTCCTCCACGAGCCACGTGCGGACTTCCGCATTTCCCTCGGTGCCCGGGATCCGGTACCGCACCGTTCCGTCGGGACGGATCACCTGCGCCTCCGTGAGGGCGAATGCCCGCTCGCCGTTGAAGGACAACGTGCCGATGAGGGCGGCATCCGGGTCCTCGCCGGGCATGCCCGTCGGCGGCGTCAGCGGGTCGGCGGGGGGCGCGGGATCCGGGCCCGTGCTGCAACCTGCAAGGAGTGCGGGAATGAGCAGGACGGCGAGGACGGCGGGCGCACGCATGCGGGTCGAGCCGAAAAGGTTCCCCGATTTAGAGGTTCGGGAATCCCCCCGCCCCCGCGGCATCAGCGGGACCCTCCGGAACGGACCCGTCGCACGAGGACGGCGCCCCCTGCGATGGCGGCCGCGACGCCGGCGACGATGAATGCCGTGGTTGCCTTCGTGGTCAGGAACCACGCCGTATCATCGAGGAGGGTGAAGCTCCACGTGCCGACGGCGGTTTCGCCTTCGATGGTGCGCACTTCGAGGCGCACCGAGTGGACGCCCGGAGGGATGTCGCCGGGGTCGAAACGGACGCTCGTCGCGGTGGTCGTCACCGCGCGCCGCGGGACCGGCTCGCCGTCGAAGATGAGGCGGATGCCGGTGGCCGGGTCCACCGTCGCGCCCGCCGGCAACGCCCACGTCGCCCGGATTTCGGGGGCAGCTTCGACGACGGCCCCGTCCCCGGGCGCGATCTCGGTGAGGCGCGGTTTCACGGCGGCCACCTGATCCGCGGTCCGGGTCACGTAGGGGCCCGCCGTCCGCTGGTTGCCCGCGTGGTCCGTCAGGAGGATCGTGTACGTGTAGTTCGTGCCCGGTGCCAGGTTCTTCGCGAGGAACGCGTGGTCCGCCTTGAACCGGGGCGACGCGAGTTCAAGCACCGGGTCGCCGCCTCCGGGATCGAGGATCGTCGCGTGGGCCGAGGCGGGCTCATCCACAACGACCTCGACGATGAATCCTGTCGGCGACGGGATGCCGGGACGGAAGGATGTGACGCGGGGCGGGGTCACGTCCCGCCGGAGAAGGAGTTCGAAGCGCTGGTCATCGAGTGCCGCGGCGGATCCGGGGAGCTTGACGAGGAACTGGAGGCGGCCATCGTCGAGGCGCGACGCGTTGTACGCGACGGCGGTTTCCGCCACGTCCGCGAGGGAGGCAAGGGCCACGTCGCCGGGGATCGCGCGGTTGATTTCGGGAACGATCTGTTCCACGCGGTCGATGGCGGAAAAGAACGACGGAGGGGTCGTGACCCGCAGCATCGCCGACCGGTTTCCCGTGACCACCAGATCCCATGATGCCCGGTCGCCGGGATGGATCTCGTCCCGGGCCCACGTTGCCACGCGGCCGCGGACCACGTCGTCCCGGGATGCGTTCACGAGGACGTCCGCCGCGAACCCGTGGGCGCCCACGGCGTCGAGGAACGCGCCTGCCGGTTCCAGCATCACAAGCACACGGTCACCGTTGGCCAACGTCGCCGTCACCCGCGCACCGTCCACGGCAAGGGTCGCCGACCCGTAGGCGACGATGTACCCCGGGATCGGTTGCCGCCCGGCGTCGGCTGCGGGCGCTTCCACGCGGACGGCGACACCGCGGAATTCCGGCGGGCCGCCGGCACGGGCCGCCACGGCTTCCAGCGTGACGCCGGATGCGGCCGTGAACGTGACCGTTCCCGCGCCGTGCCCGTCGATGATGATGCCTCGGGAGGGCGCATCGACCAAGGTGAGTGCGAGGGCGGTTCCCTCGGCCACGCGGGTGCGGCCGGCCTCGGTTGGGGCACCGAGGAGGCCGGTCTCGACAGCCGAGAAGACCGGTGTCCGTGCGGGTCCATCGAGGGCCACGACGTCGCCGAGGCCGCGGCCCGTGAACGTCGCGTCCACGAACTCGGGCGTGGATGCCGCGGCCGCGACCCCTGCGATGAGGGCGACGAGGCCGAAGAGGATGAGCACGATGGCGGGGCCGACGACCGGGGGGTTCCGGAGGCGGCCGAGGCTCGGAGCGACCCGTCGGGGGAAGGGCTTCTCTCGGAGCACGCGGCGCCGACACGGCAGGCAAGAGGTAAAACTGTCGAAAGTGCCGGATCCCCGCACCCCGGGGCAGGCACCTCAACTCGCCGCGTACAACTGGGAGAGGAGCGTGGGCAGGTGCTTCACGTGGATCTTGGCCCCCGCGCTCGTGGGGTGGCCCCCGCCGACGAGGCCGTGGACGCGCGTGAACCGTTCCACGAACAGGCCGAGGTTGATGCGGTTCGGACCCGTCGCACGCAGGGACAGGCTCGCGAGGTTGCCGCGGCGGTTCACGAGGACGGCCAGCGTACAACCGATGTCGGTGGCCACGCTCGTCAGGGCGCGGCTCCCGAAACCGAGGAGGCTCGGCTTGCGTTTCCCGAAATCGAGGAGGGCGACGCCGTTTCGCACCCTCACGTGGTTCATGACGCGCTCGCGGGCGCGCGCCCACCGCTGCTCGTTCACCATGGTCAGGTATCGACGACGGACCTCCGGGATCTCGCTGGGCCAGAGGCCGGTGGCAAGACGCCGCGCCGTGTTCACCCGGAACCGGTCGTCATCGATTTGAAGGCGCCATGCGAAATCGAGGTGGTGGGCTTCGTGTTCGATGCGGTCCTCCCCGTACTCCTCCCACGCGCGGGTCAAACAGGGGGACCTGCCGTACTCCACGAGGTCCGCGATGGCGACCAGTCGGTCGAAGGGTCGCGTATCGAGGCCGAAATAGTCGCGGACGACGCCGGCGGCGCTCCCTGCCGAGTCGTCGATCACGGCATCGATCGGGGGCGCGAGTTCGTGGACGTGCATCGCGCTCTGCTGGTGATGGTCGAGAAGCGTGACCAGCTGGGGCGATTTCGCCTTCTGGTTCAGCGTCTTGATGAGTTTCGGGGTGAGGCCGATGTCCACGAGGACGAATTCCCGGGCGCCGATGTCCTTGCGCAGGGTCTCGATGGCGCCCGTCGCGCTCGGGACGTACGTGACGCGAGCGTCCGGGTAGACACGGGCGGACAACATCAATGCGGACGACACGATTCCATCCACGTTGCCACGGGTGAGGACGTGGACGGAGCGGCTGTCGTTCCAGGGTGCTGGAAGCGCCATTTGCCCCGCGTGACAATGGTTCTCACAGGGGGATAAATGCTCCGCCTTTGGCCCGGGTATTCACTCGAAGGGCCCTCCGGGGATGCCGCAAAATGCGCAGTGCTGCCCATCGGACCCGGACAACCCCGGGGATCGCAGGGGCCCAGGTCGGACGATTGGTCCCGCCGCGCCCACCATCCAGGCCCGGAGAATCGGAGGGCCCCGCTGATTTTCCGGGAGCGCTGCTGCGCCCCGATGCCCCGGTCGGGTCAGGACTCGGAGTCCCGGTCGGTGGTGCCCGGCTCATCGTCATGGATGGTGCGATGATCCACGGGTGCCGCAGCCTTCAGGCTCTCTTCATCAAGCTTGAACAACCCGGCCGCGGTCCGCCATTCGATCCCTTCCATCTGGTCCCGCGGGAGTTCCAGGTTGTGGAGGAACCGGAGGTACGGCTGCATGCCCACAAGGGGCCAATCGCTCCCGTACATGAGCTGCCGACCCGGGTCGCCCATGAACATGATCATCTCCTTCAACTGCTGGAGGAGGTACCGCTCGAAATCGCTGGAGAAGTCGTTGAGCACGAGACCCGAGATGTCGGCGTACACGTTGTCGTTCTTGTAGAGGACCTGGGCCGTGTCCTTGAACCACGGGTTCCCCAGGTGGCAGATGACGAATTTCACGTCCGGGTAATCGACGGCGACATCGTCCACGAGGAGCGGGTGCGCGTGGCGGACCTTCGCCTTCTTGGAATAGGTGTCGCCCGTGTGGATCATGACGGGGACATCGTGCTTGGCCGCGAGGTTGAACACCGCTTCCAGGCTCGGGTCCGTGATGCCGTACGGCTCGTACCCCGGGTACAGCTTGATGCCCGCGACGTGGCCTTCGCTGATCCGGTTCTCCAACGCGTAGAGGTCCGTCCGTTCCTCGCGGGAGTCCGCGCGCCACCGCAGGCCCTCGACGACCGTGGTCCGGGGGTTGCCGCTCAGGATGTCGAGGACCTTCTCCACGCTCGGCCGGTGGTCGTTCACCGTGTACGAGGTGATGACGACCGCGTGGTCCACGCCCTCCGCATCCATCTTCTCGAACAGGCGGCGGCAATTCTCCTCCGTGGGAACCGACTGGTCCTCGTGGTAGTTGTTCAGGTGGACATGACAGTCGATGAGCATGGATGCGGCCGGCATGGCGGTCCCGCCGATTAGGGTGTTTCGGCTTGGAACGGCCGATGCGCCGGCGGAACCGGATCGTCGCGGGAATCGCGCCCCACGCGCGACCCTTAAGCGGGGCCGCCGGGTTCCGGGCCCATGGATTCCCAGGCGCGCGTCATCATTGTGGGCGCCGGAGCCTTCGGCCTCGGCGCCGCGGTCGCCCTCGCCGAACGCGGCTACGACAACGTCATCGTCCTCGACCGCGGCGAACCGGGAAGCGGCTCCACATCGAAGGCTGCCGGCATCCTGAGCGTGCAGACGTGGAACGATGACGACATGGCCCTCATCCTGCGCACGCGGGGCATTGTTGCCGCATTGCAGGAGTGGGGCGCGTCCGAAGGACTCCCGTCCGCGCCGGGAGCATGGCGCGGCCACGGTGGCATCACCGTGGGCGGAGCCGGGCACGACGGCATCCTCGCAGCCATGCATGACCGCGCATGCCGCCACAATGAGAACGCGGTGCTCATGGACGCGGACGAAGCTGCAAAGCGCTTCCCGCACTTCCGGTTCGAGGCCGGCGAGCGGGTCCTATGGACCGAGGGCGATGGCGTCCTCGAGGCGGGCGACGTGGTGGACCTGCTCGCCTCCCGGGCCCGCGCGCTCGGTGTCGAGGTGTACACGGACGCGCCGGTGGCTCGGGTTGTCGTGGACGGCGGCGGCCTCAGCGGCGTCGCCCTCGGCGGCGGCGAAGGCGAATCCCTTGCCGCGGACCATGTGATCCTCGCAGCAGGCGCGTGGACGATCCGGCTTGCGTCCGAAGCGGGTGTCCGGCTCCCGGCCCTTGCGTACCGCACCCAACTCGCGAGCCTCGAACGTGCAGGCATGGGTACATTCCCGGTCCTCCACGACCTTGTCCAAGGATTCTACGCGCGCCCCGAGAGCTCGTCCCGGTTCTTCGCCGGGAACGGTACGGAATTGCGCCCGTTCGATCCCGACGGCTACGATGAGACTGCGAGCGCGGCCTTCATCGAGAAGACCTCGGCGCGTGTCCTCCATCGCTTCACGGATGCGGATGCCGTGCGGTACCACCACGGGTTTGCGGGCCTCTGCGTCGGCACCCCGGATCGGCGGCCCCTCGTCGGGCCCGTCGCCACGGCGGACGGACCCATCGCCGGCCTCCACGTCATGACCGGCGACAACGGGTTCGGACTCATGCGCGGCCCTGCGCTCGGGGAAGTGGTGGCGGACCTCGTCGCGGGCCATCGGCATCCGTCCGCACCGGGGGTGGATCCCCGCCGATTCGGCACCGACCCCCCGCAGGAATTCCCGCTGAGGGAAGGGTACGGGCTCGGGTGACTGCGCGCACGCGGCGGGACTGCCACGGTATCGACACTACAACAAAATCACCGAAAACACCGTGTCGGCACCTTCGATGATTGCGGCATGCGTTTCGCCCTGATGGCAACGATCCTGATTGCATTCTCCACCCCTTTCGCCGGCTGCCTCGACGGGGAACCGGAACCCGAACCGGCTCCGGCGTCCGATGCGACCACTTCCGATGCATCAACGTCCGGTGTGCCCGAACCGGGCGCCCGACCCGCGCCCTCCGCCGCGGCCGAACCGGCCGAAACCGTGCCGCTCGACCCGAAGCCCGTCGTCATCTTCGAGTTCAACCGGTCCCTCATCCTCGATTCGCCCGTCATCCTCGAATCCCCGAACGTGATCGAAACCTTCACCGTGGCAACCCCGGTGACCATCACGTCCTACGAGATCATCTTCTGTTCCCTCGGCGAGTTCACCGTCGACATCCGGGGGCCCGATGGCGAGTACGTGTATGAGGGCCCGTACGTGGTGTCCGTCGCGGCCCCCGCGCCCGACTGCATTGTGGTGCTTTCATCGCCCTCGGATTCCGGGTGGCGGGTGAACCGGCTGGAGCCCGGAAATTACGCGATCGAGGCCCGCGGTGTCGGTCGGGCCGATGTGACGTTCTGGGGGGTCGGAACGCCCACCGCGCCCCTGCCGGACGTTGCCACAACGCCTGCGTTCCTGTTCGCGGTCAACATCACGGTGCAGGGAACGAGCCCGCCGCCGATCGTCGAGATCGACGGATCGCGGGTGGTTCCGCCCACCGCAACCGAGACCTTCCGGTTGGATGCCCCGGTCGTCACGTGGGCCCCGGTGTTCAAAGCCTGCGGCTCGGGAGACCTCAGCATGGTGGTTCGTGACCCCCTTGGCAACACCGTCTACCGGGCGCCATCCGCCACGGTCAGCACCGATGGTCCCGGGCCCGCGGCCTGCGGCCATTGGCCCGCGGCCTCGCCGCCAGCGTTCGAAGAAACACTCGCGCGCGGGGAGTACACGATCGAGTACTACGTGGCGGGAACCTTCGACATCACGTTCTGGGCGACGGGCGAGGTCGTGCTGCCGCTCGCCGATTCGTGATGCCGCCCATAAGGGGCGGCGAGGGGCCTCCCGATTCGGGGGCCGGGCCGGCGGTCGTCCGCCCAAGGGCAGTTCCGCGCACCCTCTGTGTTGAAGGACTTTCCGACCTCGGGAACGGTACACCGGTCATCATGCCCCAGCGAATCGGAATTGCCTCCGTGCTCCCTGCGCCCTCCGTGTTGATGGACCGTCCGAGTTGAGAACGTGGACCGGCCGCCCGCCCGCCCCACGACGACGCCCGCCCGCT
>JBFILE010000066.1:0-13892 GCA_041599855.1 Thermoplasmatota archaeon | reverse complement strand
CGGCCCGCTGCCGTGTGCGAGACGCTGCCGTCGCATGCCGGGACAACCGGCCCCGAGGACCTCGTCCCGACCACGATTCCCCGGGTGTGCGATGGCATCCGCCCCGGCGCGCGCATGGTCGCCCCCGCGGGATGCACCCTCGCATGGATCCTCACGGATGGCGAGGGGAACCTTTACGCCGCAACGGCAGGCCACTGTGTCGCAGCAGGTGAAGGCACGCCCGTGGATGTGGAGACCGCGGGTGCACGCATCACCATCGGAACCGTGTTCTTCCAGGTCAACAACGGGGAAGGCTACGATTTCGCCATGATCCGGTTCGATGAAGCGGTCAAGGGCGACGTCAACCCGGCCATGTGCCACTGGGGCGGCCCGGTGGCCCTTGCCGCGGGCGTTGATGCAACCGCCGGCGACACGGTGCGTCAGTACGGCCACGGCATCGCCATCAGCGTCGCTCCGGAAACCCGCGCCCGCAGCGGGTCCATCTCGTACGTGAGCGACGTCGGGTATGGATTCTACGGCGTGGTCACGAACGGGGATTCCGGAAGCCCCGTCATGACCGCGGACGGAAAGGCCCTCGGGGTGCTCAACACCCTCGGCACGTCCATGTCCATCGGTGGCAACCCACGCGTCCATGTGGGCGGGGCCGGCACGCTGCTCTCCCAGGGGATCGCGCTCGTGCAGGATGCGAAGAACGTGGAACTCAGCCTCGTGACGGCGCCTCTTGCCGATGTGTGAAGTCGCACCTGCCGCGCACAAACCCCTTTCGTGCGGGCACGCTCATGAACATCCCGCTGCGCTCCGCCTCGCGGCAGGGTGCGGGCCCGTCAAGGCCCGGCCTCACCCAAGGATGACGGGAAGAAAAGGTCGCTCCGGCGCCCGGCCGAAACCGGGTCGCCTCGAGCATGGTGCGGAATCACTGGGCGCGTCGGCGCTTGACGAGGGCGTCCACGTTCTCGTGGTCGCCATCGGCGCCGAGAACAGCTTCGGCGTCATTCGGAATCGTGGGGTCGCCAACCTCGCGGGCGCCTGCACCCTCGATCGGAATCTCGGGTTGCGGGGCCGCCATGGCCACCTGCCCACCGAGGGATCCCCGGGACACGGGGGCCGACACGCCGCCATGGCGGTCGCGGGCATTGAGGTCCGCCATCATGCGCGAGTGCTCGGCGGTGACCTCGCGGAACGCGTCATCGTGGCTCCGGACCGCAGCACCGAGACGGACCCGGGCAGCTTCGCTCACGTTCGCACCGCGGGCTTCGCGGAGCATGCCGAGAAGGGTGTCCCGCGTGCACGATTCCAGGAAGTCCTCCACGGATTCCGGGGTTTCGCGGATGATCGTATCCCAGCGCTCGACGAGTTCCCGGTAGCGTACCAAACCTTCGACCTCTGAGGCCGGGATGAGCGTTCACCTCTTAAGTATGACCTACCTACTGCGCGGGGTGGTCGGCGGTCCTGGTGCGCTGGCGCACACGCGGCAGGATGCCGGCGACGAGGACGCAGGGGACCACGGCGGGGACGATGCGTCCGGGCGGCACGTGGACATGACGGCATTGGCCATGGTTTCGTGGCGGCCGCCGGCAGGAATCCATCGATCGGGATTGCCGCGGTTCTCGACGATCGAGCGGGCACGCTGCACAATGGGGGGCCCCATTCGGAGAAGAACGCCAGGTACGCTGGATCCCCGGCGAGAACGGCACCTTGACCGGCGCCGTGCCCATGGACCACAGCGCCGCCACAAGCGTGGGCTTCGGCACCGTGAACGAGCGGCACGCAGGCTCCACCGGCGCGCCGCCCCTGCACCAGGGGATCAGTCACGAGGTCCGGGACCTTGCGCGTTGGATCAGCTACCACGCGCTCGAATGAGGCGCGGGTCGACGGCGGGCCGGCGTCAATCGTCGGATCCGGCGGCATGCAACGCCGTGAATGCCGAGGATGCGTCCCCGGCGCGGCGCGCGGAGAGCCCGCATCGCTCGAAGACATCCAAGACCCGCGCGGGGTCTGGAGAGGCGAAGATGACCTTGGCCGCCTCGTCGACCGGATGGTCGAGGAAGAGCGCCTTCACCTCCTCGGCTTCCGGCATGTCGACGCCCAGCTTCGCGAGCGCAGCCGCCAACGATCCCTGATCCTTCACGAGTTTCACGGCCTTCACCGGACCCACGCCCTTCACGCCGTCGTTGTAGTCGGTGCCGATGAGGACGGCGGCGTCCACGAGTTGCTCCCGCGTGAGCCCCGCCGCCGCGAGGCCCTTCTCGAGGTCCATGAGTTCCGGCTTCCGCGTCTTCGACAGGGATACGTTCCGGCCCGTGAGGGGCGATCCGTGGAGGGCGGCATCGTAATCCTGGGTCACGGCGGCCCATGCGGCGCCGGACCGGGCGAAGAAGGCGCACTGGGCGTCCGATTCCCCGGGCGCCACAAGCCACGGGATGCCGAGGGTGGACAGGATGGCCTTCGCATCCACGTACTGGTAATCTTCCAGGGCCGTGCCGACGACGGCATCGCCCGCGTCCCGCGCCGCCTCGATGCGGGCCCACCGCGCGTCCAGGGTCGCGGTCTTCAATGCCGGTTGCTCGCCGTCGAACACCCACACGCTCCGCATCCCGTGCTCGGCGTAGAGGGCCAATCGGTTCACGAGGCCGAGGGCGTGGGCGATGCTCCGGCCGTCCGGTCCCACAGGGGGGTCTCCCCTTGCCGCCATCGCGGTCACGAAGCTCCAGAGGAGGTTGTCCGCGTCCACGGCGACGGTGTGGCCGCGGAAGTCGTCAAGGGACGCGGGAGTCGGGTTCAGGATGCGGCGGAGCGCGGCGAGGCCCATGGGTGACAGGGCGGGCACGGCCGGGATCGCGGAAAGGGGTTTGGGGGCGCGGGGAGGGTGGGACGCAGGTCAGCCGTGGAGGGGCCGGTGCCCGGGCACGTGCGGCCAAGGGGATCGCCCCAGATCACGCGACATCGGGAACCCCTGCCGGGCCGGTGCCCGGGCACCTGCTGCGACGGGGGCCGGGCCGGTGCCCGGGCACCCGCCTCCCGGGCATTTCCCGCCATCACGCAGCATCCGGACCCCCGCACGCATCCCACACGACCCGCGACCATCCTCCCACGACTCCCCCGACCCAGCGGTCCAAACCCTCATCCCAAGGGAGCCCTTCCGGCGGCCCCATGCGCATCATCGCCGCGTGCTCGGACCTCATGTTCAAGGTGAACCTCGTTGGCGCCGCCGACAAGGCCGGCGCGGAAATCCGGATCGTGGATTCGCCGGAGAACTTCCTTGCCGAGGCCCACAAGGGCGCGGACCTCCTTGTCGTGGACCTGGGGGCCCACGCATTCGACCCGGAGCAATTGCTCATCCAGCGGCGGGACGACGCGAAGGCCGCCGCCATCCCCCTCGTCGGGTTCTTCAGCCACGTGGAGGTGGACGTGAAGCACATGGCGGACGCTGCCGGTGCGGATGCCGTGTGGCCGCGGTCGAAGTTCTTCCAGGAGTTGCCGGCGCTCTTCCGGGGCGAGATCGACGTGCGCACTTGAGGCGTGCTCCGCCCATCGGGAACGGTTGCGTACGCCGTGACCGCTTGCCCCATCCCCAATCGCTTTAATCGGAGGAAGCCGCATTCCGCCTCCTGAGCGTGTCCAGACCATGGCAATCAAGGTGAGGATTCCCACTGCCCTCCGCTCGTATGCGGACAACCAGCGCGAAGTGGCTCTCGATGGCAAGACCGTTGGCGAGGTCGTGGATGGCCTTGCGTCGGCACATCCGGGCCTGAAGACGCACCTCTTCGATGAGAAGGGCGTGCTGCGCAGCTTCGTGAACGTGTACCTGAACAACGAGGACGTGCGCGAACAGAACGGGCAGGCGACCCCGGTGAATGATGGCGACACCCTGATCATCGTGCCCAGCGTCGCCGGCGGGTAGACGGAAACGTCCACGGATGCCGAATGCAGGGGGTTCACCATTGACGACCGACGATGCCGCGCGCCCGGGGCTTTCGAAGCCGGAGATCGAGTTCTACAGCCGCCACCTCATCATGCCCGAGGTCGGGTTGAAGGGCCAGGAGAAGCTGAAGAACGCCAAGGTGCTCATGGTGGGCACGGGCGGCCTCGGCAGCCCCGCTGCCCTGTATCTTGCCGCGGCCGGGATCGGCGAGATCGGCCTCGTGGACTTCGACGTCGTGGACCGCACGAACCTGCACCGGCAGGTCCTGTTCGGTATCGATGATGTCGGGAAGCCGAAGTTGAAGGCGGCCCGTGAGCGCCTGGAAGGATTGAATCCGCACATCACGATCCACGCCCATGAGACGCGCTTCGAGAGTTCGAACGCCCTCGACCTCCTGAAGGATTACGACATCCTCGTGGACGGCACGGACAACTTCCCGACCCGGTACCTGGCGAACGACGCGGCCGTCCTGTCCGGGAAGCCGAACGTGTACGCGAGCATCTTCCGCTTCGAAGGGCAGGCGAGCGTGTTCGGCATGCCGGGCGGCCCCTGCTACCGGTGCCTGTACGCGGAACCCCCGCCGCCCGGGCTCGTCCCGAGTTGTGCGGAAGGCGGCGTCCTCGGCGTCCTCCCGGGCATCATGGGCGTCATCCAGGCGAGCGAGACCGTGAAGTTGGCCCTCGGCATCGGGGACCCGCTCGTCGGCCGGTTGTTGCTGTTCGACGCCCTCGGCATGGAATTCACCGAATTGTCCCTCAAGCGCAACAAGGACTGTCCGGTGTGCGGCGACGCCCCCCACATCAAGGAGCTCATCGACTACGAGGAGTTCTGCGGGATCCGGGGCGAGGAACACGTGGAGGAGGCGCCGGAGATCACGGTCACGGACCTCAAGGCGAAGCTCGACGCCGGGCAGGCGAACCTCGTCGTCCTCGATGAGCGGGAACCGCACGAATGGGAGATTGCGCGCCTTGACCGGGCGAAGCTGATTCCGCTCGCATCCCTTGCGGAGCACGTGAACGAGTTGTCCACGGCGGACGAGATCGTGGTCCATTGCCTGTCGGGCGCCCGGTCCGCGCGGGCCGTGAATTTCCTGCACGGCCTGGGGTTCAAGCGCGCCCGCAACCTGAAGGGCGGCATCCGCGAGTGGGCGGAAACGATCGATCCGTCGATGCCCAAGTACTGAGTGGCCGGACCCGTGCGGATCACGCCGCGCGTTGCGTGATCACGAACGCATCCAGCACGGTCCCGTCCGTCCCGAACGTTTCCATGCGGAGGCCCCCCGGCGCCACCTGCAGGATGCTGGCGGCGCCATCGCGGATGCGGGAGACGGCGCCCGGCAACGCGTAATCCAACGGGTAGAAACCGGGGCCCGCGGCGCCCGCGACCACGTGATGGATCCCATCGACGATGCTGTGCTGGTAGTTCTTCTCGTGGCCGGCGAGGACAAGGTCCACCCCGTGCTGCCGCATGAGTGCTGCCATTTCCTGGGCCGTCGTGTTCGCCTGTTCCTCGAATTCGCGGGTCGGGTGGCGGGCGCCCTCCGGCAGCCACCATGGGCGGTGCACGACGAGGACCTTGAGCGCGTCCGGCGCGCGGTCGGCGAGGCTCACCTCCAGCCATGCGCGTTGATGCGTGCCGTTGGCGAGGGTCTGGTATTCGGGGTTGATGATGATGAACTGGACGCCGTTGACGTCGCGGTCGTAGTAGGGTTTCTCCCGCGGGAAAAGGTCGGACCAGTCTTCCCACGGCCAGTCATGGTTGCCTTGCGCGGGAATCATGGGCCGCATCAGTGGCGCCATCATCTCCTTCCAGGCGGCCGGTGTCGCACCCGGGTCACCGTGGATGAAATCCCCGAGACAGACGCATCCCGTGGCCCCGCGGACGATGGCCAGGTCCACGAGCAACCGCGTGACATCCGTGACGCCGTGGGTTTCCCCGAGCACGGCGAGGGTCACGGCGCCCGGTTCGCGGGCGATGGGCCCCAGGCTCACCGGATCGTCCGGAGATGCGTCTTCCGTCGGCAACGTCAACGCGACCACGAGGGGGCCCACGGTGAGGGCGAGGACGATGCCGGCGACAGCCAATCCGATCCTGAACCGGTGCGCCGGGGTCATGGCAACCCCGCGGCCCGGGCGCCGATTAAGGACTATCGCACGGGACCCGGAGACGGTCTCCGGCGATCATTCCATGGGCCACGTGTAGGGCCCACTCGCTGCCACCGACCCATCGGCCGCGGTGGCCCGGAATTCCACGAGGGATCCGGAGGGCGCGTGGATCGACGCAGCCCACGCCCCCCACGCCCGCAGGGTCAATGGTCGCCATGCGCCGTCGGCCACGCGGGCCTCGACAGCGGCCAGCGACGCATCGGCAACCACGGCGGTCTGGACCCACCACTCGTTCCCGCCCCCCGGCGTGAATGTGGCAGCCAGCACGGGATCGGGGGAGGGAGGCGCCGCGGGGGGTGGGGCTGCCACCGGCATCGCGTCGGGCCACCGGAACCGCCCGCTCATGGTGTTTCCACCGTCGAAACCCGTGGCCCGGAATTCGACGAGGGACCCGTCGGGCACGTGGAAGCTCGCGGCCCACGCCCCCCAGGATCGGAGGGTGAGGGGGTGCCAGGTTCCGTCCACGATGCGGGCGTCCACCCGCGCGACGGCACCACCCGGTTCGGCGGTGGCCCGGACCTGGACCCACCAGGCGTTGCCCGGATCCGCCGCGAAGGTGACCGCGGCGGCGGCCGGGTCCGGCGCTGGAGGTGGCGCGGGTACCGGGGCCACCAGCGACGCGTCCGGCCACGAGTACCCACCGCTCGTGACGGACGCGCCGTTCGAGCCCCAGGCACGGAAGGTGACGATGGTGCCGTCGGGTGCGTGGATGCTCGCCGCCCACGCGCCCCAGGAGCGATGGACGAGGGGCACCCACGGACCGCTCCCGACGCGGGCGTCGACGCGCGCCACGTCCGCGGGGGACGACACGCGCGCCTGGATCCACCAATCGTTCCCGCCGCCCGGCGCGAACGTGGCGTCAAGGGACGGCGCCGGATCAGGCGCAGGGGTCGGGGGTTCGGGATCCCCCGGGGGCACACCGGAATCGGCACCCGTGATGCTGAACGAATCAACCTGTTTCCACGATCGGTCGTAGGTCTTGAAGTCGAGGCGCCCGGGCGTCACGTCCAGCGTGCTCACCGCATCGTCCACGGTCCGGTACTTCGCGCCGGGCAGGGAGTATCCGAGGGGGTACACGCCGGGGCCGCCGCCTCCCGCGACCACGTAGTGGATGCCGTCACGGATGCTGTGCTGGTGGTTCTTCTCGTGGGCGGAGATGACGAGGTCGACGCCCCCGGCTCGCATGAGCGCGTCCATGTCGCGCTGCGTCGTCTTCGCCCGATCCTCGAACTCGGTGTACGGGTGTTTCGCGCCGAACGGCAGCCACCACGGGCGGTGGAGGAGGACGACCTTCAGCGCATCCGGCCCACGCTCATGGAGGGTCGCGTCCAGCCAGTTGCGCTGGGTTGACCCCGGCGCGAGGCTCCCGACCTCTGGATTGAGCGCAATGAACTGGACGCCGTTCACATCCCGGGAATAGTAGCCTTTCCCACCGGGGAACATGCCCTTCCAGTCATCCCAGGGCCAGTCATGGTTCCCCTGGGCCGGGAGCATGGTCCCCATGAGCGGCCGCATCATGTCCTTCCAGCCGGCCGGTGTCGCACCCCAGTCGCCGTAGATGAAGTCGCCCGGGCAGACGCAGCCCGTGGCGCCTTTCGCGGTCGCGATCTTCACCAGGTCCCGCGTCACCTGTTGCGTGCCGTGGGTTTCGCCGAGGACCATCAGCTTCACGGGAGCGGGGTCCGCGGCTGCGCCGACGATGGCCATGCCACCTGAAGCGAGGAACACGGCTGCGGTCAGGACGGCAAGGATGGCGGAGGCTGCGCGCGGACGATGCCGGGTGCCGGACGCCGGGGGATGGCGCATCATACGGAACGTCAGTCGGGCGACCGGAGGACAAGACAACCGGAGGTTGTGCGGTTCGGGCATGTCGCCGTTGGCGCGCCCCGACACCGACGAAGGGGTTATCGGGCAGGCGCCTGCCCGCGGCCGTCCCCGTGGTGCAACCCCATTCCCTCGCCGCCCCCACTTGGACCAACCCGTGTGCCGCCACACGCATGGGCACAGGCGTGCCGTGCAGCCCGGCAAACCCGGGGACAAGAAGGCTTATGGCCACCGGTCGTGACTGGCGACCATGCGTGCACCAGCCCTCGCCTTCGCCGCCGCCTTCCTTGCAACCGCGTTCGCGGGTTGCATCACCCCCGAACCCGTCCTCGATGACCTGTCGTCTGCGTCCGATGCGTCCAGCCTCCTTTCGGCCGTCCGGTTCGATTCGCTGATGCGCGAGACCATGGATTTCCCGTCCAGCCTCGATGAGGTCTCCCTTCGCGTCGATGTGTACCGGCCCGAAGGAGATGGGCCGTTCCCCACGATCCTGGTCCTCAGCCCGTACTGGGCATTCACGGGGGACGCGAAGACCCGCGAGAAGCCCACGTGGTACATCGACTACTTCGTGCCTCGTGGCTACGCCGTTGCATTGGCGGAGATGCGCGGCACCCGGGACTCGGGCGGCTGCTGGGACTTCGGCGGCGAGCGCGACCAGGCCGACGGCCATGACTTCGTGGAGGGCCTTGCCGCTCAATCGTGGTCGAACGGGAAGGTCGGCATGCTCGGCCAGAGCCACGTCGGCATGAGCCAGATTGCAGCGGCGGTCAAGGCCCCGGAGCACCTGACGACGATCGTCCCCATCGCGGCCGTGAGCGACTGGTACCGGTACCTCCACAAGGATGGGGCACCGTACGTCCTCAACCGGCTCACGCCTCCCGCGTACTTCGGGGTCCATGCCAGCCCGTCGGATCCGGGGAACGTGAGCCCGGATTGGGCCCTCACCCAGTCCAACACGGCCTGCGCCGACAACGCCATCCACCTGTCCAAGAGCGGGGAACTGGACGGTGACAAGGACGCGTACTGGCAGGAGCGGGACCTGATCTCGCGCGCCGGGAACATCAACACGAGCGTGTTCCTCGTCCACGGATTCCTCGATGAGAACGTGAAGACGGACCACTTCCTCGACCTCTGGGAGAGCCTTCCTGAAGGCACGCCCCGGAAGGCATGGTTCGGGCAGTGGTTCCACGAACACCCGCCGTACGAGGAGTGGCGGATGGACCTCCACCGGTGGTTCGACCACTGGCTCCTCGGCATCGAGAACGGCATCATGGACGAACCCGCGGTCACCGTCCAGACCAACGACAGGTCGGCCCGCGCGGAATCGGCGTGGCCGAGCGCGTCCACCCTCGACACCCGGTTCATGCTGACCGCGGACGGCATCGCTCCGGAGGAGAACGGCACCGCGACCGCTTCCGTGACCTACCTTGCGATCCCGGGCCGGGACCGTGGAAGCACGCCGCAGGTCGCGAAAGAGGCGGCGATGATGACGACGGGCGTGCTTGACGCGCCCCTCCACATCGGTGGCGAACCTGTCCTCGAACTCGAAGGGACCCTCGATTCCACGGCGGGCCGATGGATCGCGGTCTTGTTCGATGTGGCACCGGACGGCGCCATGGATGAAGTCACGCGCGCCTACCTCGATGCCCGCCACCGGGACAGCCTCGAAACCGGAAAGGACGTGCCCATGGGAACCGCCCAGTCGTACACGCTCCGGTTCTTCCCCCGCGACCACGTGGTGCCCGCGGGCCACGAACTCCGCCTCGCATTCCTTGGCGCCGACATGGGTTGCCAAGCCATGGGCAGTGGCACGTGCGAAGGCACCGGGATCATTCCCGTCGAACGCCCGGTCACCCACACGGTCCACGTGGGCCCCGGAAGCGGCACCCGCCTCATCCTGCCCGTCGTGGGGGACGTCGGTGCGGCACGCGAACTCACGGACCTGAGCGGCTGGCTCTCGAACCTGCCGCCGTGATCCGGCGATCCAAGGACCGGTGACCCGACATGACCGCGAATCCGACTTCCACCATCCCCATGCGAAGGGCAGTCGCAGGCATCGTCCTCGTCGCCCTCCTGGCAGGCCCATGGCCCGCGTCCGCGAGCCCGGACGGATCCGATCTGGAGGTCTTCTTCGCGAAGGATTCACTCGCCTTCCGGAACACGCGCCACCATCAGATGGTGGACGGCGTCCGCGTCCAGGACGCGGGAGCGAGCACCCACGTGCCCTTGGCCGCGGGTATCCCGGCGGTCCGCCACGAGGACCTGGCGGAATCCGCGGAACGCTCCGGCGGCTGGCGCATCACCGAAGCGGATGCGATGGCACGTGCCCTCGGATCGGTGGGCGTCGTCCACCTCACCCCCGGCACCACCCCGGAAATCGAGCGGGTGTGGCATCGGGGACTGGATGCCCTCCGTGCGGCATGGGAGGTCACCATGGTTTCGGACGAACCGGCCGGCGAGTGGCGGGTCACCCTCGACGGCGAAACGGGTCGCATCCTCGACACGCGGGACCTCGCCGCCCACGCCGCGGGCCGCGTGTTCCGGGACAACCCCATCGTCGGCCTGAAGGACCCATCCTTCCGGGACAACCGTCTTTCCCGCGACGACGGCTCGTTCGCCGGCGCGTACATGGACGTGGACATCCGGAACCTGAAGGCCGGATCCCTCCTCATGGAAAGTGACCGCGTCATCATCACGGACACCGCAATCCCCCCCGGTGACGACTTCGTGTTCCCACGCGAGGACGTTCGGTTCCTCGAAACCATGGCGTACCACTGGATCGAGTACGCCCTCGACCGTGTGGCCGACGCCGGCTACCCGCACCTCGTCGACGAACCTGTGCTCGTGCGCGCCCACCACGGCCCCGTGGTCGTACGGGACGTCGGCCGGGTGCCGCCGGTCGCCGTGTACCGATACCCGGACGCATACGCGAACTCGTGGGGAATCACCCTCTACCATCGGGCACTCGTTCCGGAGGGCCCCGGATTCGGGTCGAGTGCGGAGGACGCGGAAGTCATCGTCCACGAACTCGGCCATCGCCTCCACTGGGCCGCGGCACCGGGCCTGTCCGGGGAAGTCGTGCAACTCTTCAACGAGGGCACGTCCGACTTCATTGCCGCCGCCATCCTGTCCGACGTGAGCGACGGGTACGGTGATGCGTGCATGATCGAGTGGCTCACCACGTACTACGAGAACATCGAGGGCCTCGACTTCGGGTACCCGTACGGCGACCTCCGCTGCGCCCGCGTCCTCGACAACAACCTCACCTACCCCGAGGACTACAACACGGACGGCTCGTACTATCCTGCCGCGTACCACAATTCGCAGATGTGGAGCGGCGCCCTCTGGGACATTCGCGAAGCCATCGGCACGAACGCATCCCTCACGCTCGTCCTCGAAGCGATCCACCTCATCCCGTCCAAGATCAACCACTACCATCCCTTGGGACGAGCGCTCCTCCTTGCCGATGCCGGACTCACGGGAGGCGAACATCGGGACGTGATCCATGCGGCGCTCGCACGCCACGGGATCGATGTGGAGTACGACCCGCTCGCCTCCATGGCCCGGGGGGCCGCGGAACCCGAAGAGCCCGTTCAGACGCCGGGCCCCGGTTCGATGATTGCGTTGATGACGGTGGCCCTCGCCGGATTCGCGGCCCGTCGCCGACGGACCTGATGGCAAGGGATCGGCCCGCGGCCCCCATGCGGTCCGACTCGTGCCTGCGGGGGAAAAGAATCATCCCGGCAGCCATCCACCTTGTGTCGGAGGCTCCAGCTTGACCCCTTGCCGCAACCAGTTCCGAGCGCCCGGTCCGCGTGTCGCCGCGCGCCCCGGGCCGACGGTCATAGCCGTTGCATGGATCACCATCCTGCTCACATCCGCCCTCGTGCCCGGTGTGGCCGCGAATCATTGGACCCTGTACGCGTACGGGGTGGATGATTCCGCGGGTGCGACGCTTGAGGACGATGGAGCCGTATCCCACGCTCCCGGAAGCCCACTCCACGGACTCGTGAACCGGGTCGTGAACGAGACCGAGACCGCGGGATCAGGCGGACTCTTCTTCGACGTTGTCATGGGCCAAGGCTCGAGTGCATTCGCCGTTCATGGTCATGCCGCGAAGACCCTCGTCTTCGGACGCGCAGATGTCCTTCTCCCGACCCCCGTTCAGATGAGCGCATGGTACGGGTGGTGGAACGACCTCAACGGGGATGGCACGGTGGATGACGCCCATGACGCGGAAGGGGCCGGGGACGACGAGTTCACGTGGCGCGGCCACGGCTCCGGGTCCGCGGACCTCGCCATCCGAACGTGGATGATTCCGGAGGACGCCAAGGGCGGCCTCACTGCGGGGGCCGTGTACGATCTCCAGCCTCCCGCGGTCTCCGGATTCGAAGCCGGGCCCCAGACCCACAACGACCCCATGGAATGGACGGACAACACGGCGCGTGACCGAGCCGAACAGGAGTGGCGCGGTCCGAGCGTCACGCGTCTCGACTCGAATCTTCTCACGCGTATCCAGTTCGTGACCGTGGCCGGTGCGCCCCGGTCCATCGGGAGCCCTCTTCAGTACGACGTGTCCGCACCCGCCGCCCGCATCGATGTGGACGACCATACTGCCGTCAGCCCGGAAGCGGAATCGCTGTACATCGCGTCGGCACGCACGCTGGCCGCGGTGTGGCCGGTGCGGGACATCGTGGACAACCAACCGAATCCGTTCGCCATCGTGGGCGGTCTCATTGCGAATCCGACGGCGACCGTGTACGGTGCGCAGGCGGATGCGGAGGAGCGCTACGCCCCGCGCGACCTCAAGGAACCGAACCATGTGGAGGACGACTACGGGGGCCATGCGTGGTTCGGAGGCGTCGGCGACGCGGCGGGCACCGGGAATACGTATGAGGGATACCGGGACGCTTGGCACCTGTACTTCGATGCCATTGCCAGGGTCTCCACATGTTCGGGCGGCTACGCAGCCGTTCCCGGCACGTCCACCAGTGTGACCGTGGGAGGCGCCGGCACATGCCAATGGTCCGCTGTGGACCCGGTCTCCGTCGCGGATCCGTTCGGGAACGGTGCTGGAAGCCGCACCGCCTGGGGATCCCTCATGATCCAGGGGCACATCTTCCTGTGGATGGATCGGAACGCGGACACGCACGTCGGCACGGTGTGCGATCCGGAGGACCCGGACTCCTTCGACGCCACCGGGAACACGTGCGCCGATGCGCCGCAACCGTGGCCGCACACGATCTACGGCGAAGTGAGGGACATCTGCGATGACGCCAACGCGGCGGGAAGCACCTTCACCCTGACCCCCATGGGCGGAGCCTGGCCAGAAGGCACGCTGATCATCCGGGACGCACCGCAGACCACGCGCGTCGCATACGATCAGCACTGGGAGCCGGTGGGCGGGACCAGCGACTCCGTCACCCTGCGGTGGCAGGACTCGTGCCGGATTCCCATCAACCACCCGCAGCTCCAGGCCCGGGACACCCTCGTATTCCCCTTGGGGAGCGACGTCCCGATCCGTGTCGACGCCACCGTGTCGATTCCGGGGTACGAGGATGCGGCCGTCGGCATCACGGTCGGGAGGGAAGAGGTGACGGACGTGGACGTTCTCCTGGCATCCCTGTGACCCCGACACGGGGGTGGCCCGTGACGCGGACCCCCGGCCCGGCATATCCGGTGCGCCCTCTCTCCCGCGTGGCGGGGCCTTGAAGCAGCGGCTCGCCATTCACGGCAGGATGCCCGAGTTCCTCACCGTCGCCCCCGCCTCCACATTCCCGGATGGCCGTCTCGTCATCCATGACGTCGCGGGGACCCGTATCGGCATCGTGCGGTTCGGCGACGAGTGGCACGCCATCGTGAACAGGTGCCCGCACATGGGTGGGCCCGTTGCGGAGGGCCATCTGGATGTCGGGAGCCGCGTGGTCACGTGCCCGTGGCATGGGTGGCAGTTCGATGTGACGACCGGGAATCACGTGCGG
>JBFILE010000065.1:0-14067 GCA_041599855.1 Thermoplasmatota archaeon | reverse complement strand
CCTCATCCTCGCAGAAAACATCCTCCAGGTCACCGCCATCTCCATCCTCCTCACGGCCACGCTGCGTTAGGAAAGCAGCAGCAGCAAAAACAAGAGGGGGACGCCACACCCGCCAAGCACAAGCGGGGGGATGCGCGAAGGGGGGCGCAGCCCCCTTTCGCCCGTCGTCGTGACCCTACGGCCGAAGCGGGCTCCGCCCGCGTAGGCCGGGCCGCAAAGTCACGGCGACGGAAGGAATCCCGAACGTGAGGGCGCGAAGCGCCCTCACGTGAGGATTGCCGACAGGCGATCCTCGCGGGCTGCGCGGCGGATTTCCATGGCGACGCGGCGCCCGGTGCTCATGGGCGTTCGCCACATGGCATTCCCGTACGGGTGCCCGGCGCTCATGTGGACGTTGGTGCCGCCGCCGACGCGGGGCGCGACGTCGTAGATGTAGAAGTTCATGTCCTTGTCCACGCAGGTCTGGAGGCAGAAGGGTCCGATGATGCCGCCTTCGTAGTGTTCCTTGGATGCGGTCACGAACTTCTCGGCCATGTCGAAGACGGGTTCGAGGAGGCTTTCCCGGACGGTGGCGGAGTTGTGGCCGACGACCGTCATCTCGGGGATCATCTGGTGCTCGGGGAGCTTGAGTTGCTGGGCGGCGGGGAGGCGCACGTGGCCGTCGAGGCTGGACTCGAAGCGCCAGTCGACGCCCAAAAGTTCCACGGGTTCCTCGCCGTTCTCGGCGAGGGGGGAGTAGAAGAAGTTGAAGTTGAACACGGGGCCGATGACGTAGCGTTCGATGCGGGCTTCGGCGAGGTCGGCTTGGGTGATGACGCCGCTTGCGATGAGGCCCTTGCTCTTCTCCTCATATTCCGCGGGACTGGATGCCGTGAAGAACCCGCGTTCCAGCTTCTTCTGGGCGTGGTGGAGTTTCACGATGGCGAGTTCGTTGATGTCGGCGGGGTCGTTGATCTTCTCGGGGAACGGAAGGCCGGCCTTCTCCAACAACCAGTAGTAATCTCGGGCTTCGGTGCGCTCTTCGACGCGGAGCATGCTGCGGGTCCCGAACATGGGGACCTTGAAGTCGTTCTCGACGGCGTCGATGGGGCAGTAGCTCGTGAGGGAGCGGTTCGGGATCATGATCGCATTCATCTTGCGGAGCGCGTCCATGCGGTCCGTGTCGAGGACGTGCTTGAAGTGGGGCAGGACCCAGCAGTCGTCCACGATGCCGCGGGTGCGGTTCCCGTCCTTGTCCCGGTGGGCCTTGAAGTAGCGCGCGTAGGTCTTTTCGCGACCTTCGGCGGCGATGACGAGGGTGCGGAGGCCTTCGTCCACGGCGCCGTCACACACATCGAGGCCGGAGTGGCTGCCGATGACGGCGACGGTGAGGTCGTCTCGATCGTAGTCGGCGGCGATCTGCTGCACGTCCGCGCGCGGGAGCATGGGCCGGGCATCCGGGGGGTCGGTTTTAAGGGTTCGCCCGGCACGCCGGTGGCCGTCGGGACTTCGCACGCCGTGGCCGCGATTGCGCGGAGTGGTCCGGGTGGATGAGGCGTGGGGCAGCCCGGGGGGCGCCAAGGGAGTCTGCCGGTCCGATTCCACGATTCCACGGTCCGGGGCGCGACATGCCACGGTGGGCCAGATGTCCCGTCGGGCGCCCGTTGGGTGCCGGTGCCCTTTTCGGGCTGGACCCCCATCTGGATTCCTTGCGCGTCCTCGCGAGTCTCCTGCTCCTGCCCGCCCTCGTGTTCAGCGGCTGCATCGCTCCGCCACCCGTGGACCCGACCCCCGCACCCGGTTCCCCGGCTTCCTCCACCATGGGAACCCTCGGGGACCCGGAGGCGTTCGTCCGCTACCTCACCCCGGAGGGTGGCTTCACGTCGGAAGCCCCCACCGGGGAGCCGGCCCGCATGCCCATGTCGTGGTCGTGGACCGAGTGGCTGCAGGGGGTTGCGCCACCGACATGGTACACGGCGAACGACGAGGTCCCGATGCTGATCACCGCCGCGAATGTCACATACTACGCGGGGACGGACCACCCGCTCCCCGGCCACGACCTGCGCCCGGAGTTCACGGCGTGGTGGGGAGTGAACGATGGGTACGTGACCCACACGTTCCACCCGGGCCCGGACGTATTCGGTCCCGGTGACGTGGCCGAGGTGACCATGGAATTCGACATCCCGGCTGGCGGCCTCGTGGTGACGCCGGGCGATCATCAATCCCTGCGCATCGCGTCGTATTATGCGGATGCGGATGGCCTTGACACCGTGGACCTCCTCCTTGCCGGGGAATCGGCGCCGAGCCGGATCGCGTTCACGGCGCGTCCGATCACGTGGCCGTCCGCGGCCATGGGTCGCGAGGACCTGGTGGTGAACGTGGAGGATGGCATGGTGAACGGCGGGAGGTGCGCAGCGCCCCTGAATCCGACGGGCGCGGCCATGCAGACGTATCCCTTCGAGGTGCCGGAGGACGCCATCCTGCTCTCCGTGTTCGTGGACCGGCGGGGCGGCCAAGGCGGACCGGACATCGATTTCGCCCTCCGGAATGCGAGCGGCGACCGGATTGCGAGTGGCCAGGGATCCGGCGGCACGGAGCACGTCACGCTGTACTGGCCGAATCTCGCGGCGGGCGGGCCGGGCACGTGGACGCTGGAGGTGTACGCGTGTACCCCGCAGCACGGGCGGTTCGAGGCGCTGGTGACGCTGGAGCGGGTGACGGTCGCGTCGTGAACGAACGCGACCGAAATCGCCACGGCGATGGCTCCGAACCTACCTGGCGGGAACCACGTTTCACCCGAGCCGCGCGAGCCAAAGGTCGATGGGGCTCTGCGTCGGGCAATCTGCGAGCCTCGCCACACTCGCCCACGAAACCGGCCCCGCGCCTGTTGTCACGGGCGAGGACGTGGCGCCGAGTCGAACGTCGGCAGGCTTCATTCCAGCCGCACCGACCGATGCCGCATCAAACCCGGGGACCAACCCGCCGGAATCGATGAATGCGCCGTCGACGCTCACATGGACACGCGATTCCCCGGGGTCGATGCAGTATCCGAAGTCATGCCACCCTTCGGCCGGGAGCCGGCTGATTCGGTGGGCATCGGCTGCGTCGAGGACAAGGTGCCCCTCCTCGGATCGCAGCCGGATGCCGGCGCCGTCAAGGAGGGTCACGCCGTTGGAATCGGTCGGCACGGACATGCGGGCCTTCATTCCGTAGGTTCCTTTTTCCGGGAACGGGCGGAGGGAGGCTGCGAGGACGGGGTCGTGAACTCCGGTGCCGCCGGAGACGGTCAGGATGCCATCGACCACCTCGGCCACTCCTCCGCTGTATACGAAATCGAAGGGGAGGTCGGGCACGGCAGGCAGGGTGTTGTTTCCGATGGTGCAGCCATGCACGAGGTCCACGTGGTCCCAGTAGGCTTCGCCCCAGTTGTGGCCGCCGTCCTCGGGTTCCCCCAATCGGAGGCTGGGCGGGAACGAGAGCCAGCGCGGTCGGAATGCACCGGGGATGAGCGTTCCGTCGAGGGTAACCGTCACGAGGTTCGTGACCGGGTTCACACAGAACCCGATGTCGTACCATTGGCCGGGTTCGAGACGCGCCAGCGTGAAGGAATCCCCGTTGTAGTAGCGGAGCGTGGAACCGTAATCGATGATGATGCTTCCGCCGAGGCCGTCGATCACGTAGAACCAGTGGTTGTCCAGGTGCGGGATCATGAATCTCGTTTCGAATCCGAAGGTGCCGATGCGGCCGTATTCCGAGATGTCGGATCGGATCTCGGCGTAGCCGCTCGTGGCCTGGGAGCGGTTCATGTGGAGGAGACCGTCCTCGACGCCGATCCTGCCGTTCCGTTCCAATGTCTCGTAGGGGCGTTCCTGTTCGCGGTCGAAGGACAGGAGTCGTGTGCGCGATACGGCGCATTCGCCGATGGCATGCACCGTGTCCCAGTGGGCGTCGCCGCGCCCGTTGTCGCCGGGGAGGATTCCCACCGCGAGGCCTTCCTCGACGGGCCCGCGGGGCGTGCCCGCCAACCGGACTGCGCCGTCGATGGTCAGGCGGTACGTGTCGGCCGCGTTGTCGACACAGGTCGCGATGCCGTGCCAGGCACCGGGCATGACGGTCGCGACTGCCTCCCGCGTGTGCGCATCCATCAACTGGTCACCGTCAAGGAGCAGGTGGACGCCATGGGCCTTGAGCACGGTCAGGTCCTTGCTGTCAATGGTCTCAGCGAGGAAACGGAACTGGACCCCGGAGGACTCCGGTAGACCGGAACGAAGGTACGCATGACCGCCGTCGGATGCGGCCTTCGTGGCGTGGATGACGCCGTCTGCAAGAGCGATCCGGCCGCCTTCCGCATCCAGACGCAGCGGGTGGTCCAGGTCGAACCGGATTCCTTCCGGGCCCCTGTCGGCGGACTCGTGGGAAGCAAGGACGGGCACCGTGAGCGTGAGCACGATGGCGATTGCGAGTATCGGACGCAGGATCTCACCCATGGTCCGGAAACCAGCCATGGGCACCTTCAATGTTTTGACATGCCCGATTCCAATTGACTTGGTTTCGTTCTGTTTCGGACCCGTGATCCCTGCGGGTGGCTCACGATTCCTCGGCGAGGAAGTTCTCGCGCCACGCCACGTACGCGATGAGCACGGCCACGTAGATCAGGAGCAGGAACCCGGGCCACGCCGCGCCGGGCGCGAACGTGTACGTGAATCCGCTCATGAACGCCCAGATGGTGCCTGCGAGACCCACGAGGGCGACGCCGCCCGCGACCCAGCCGCGGGCGCGGCCGAACCGGCTTCCGAAGACGGCGACCGCCGTGGCGCCGAGTAGACCGAGCACGAGGGGGGCGCTCGCACCCGTGAGCACGCGCGACACCGGTGTCGCCTCGAAGAGGATGAGTCCGGCAAGGAGGATGCCCATGATGGCTTCACCCGCGATGAGGCCGCTCGCAAACAGCACTCCCGTCCTTCCGACGCGGCCGAGCCGCTCCTTCTTCTCGGCATCCGTCTCGGTGGTGGTGTTCAGGCGGATGTCGTTCGTGATCCGCCGATCCGTCTTGAGGCCGGCACTCCCGCGGGTCACGGCCCACGTGAGGGCGCCGCCGAGGAAGATGGGAAGCGTCGTGGAGAGGGGCAGGTAGATGCCGACCGCCACGGCCATGACGGGGATGTTGAGGAGGATGAACGGGACGGCGAGGATCATGCCGAGGATGAGGAGGCCCCATTCCAGGTTGTTCCCGAAGATGCCGTTCAGGATGTTCGCCATCAGTGTCGCCTGGGGCGCGAGGAGCCCGGTGGGGTTGTCGGCGCTTGCGAAGCCGAAGGCGTTCAAGAGGAGCGTGAGGACGAAGGGTGCGGCGATGGCGATGCTGGCAACCCCGACGAGCTGCGCCGTCTGCTGCTTCCATGGCGTGGCACCCACCAGTTGCCCGGCCTTCAGGTCTTGGAGGGTGTCCCCCGCGATGGCGCCCGCGGTCGCGATGACGGCGCCGACGCCGAGGGCGCCGAGGATGCCTTGCGTGCCGCTTGCGCCCATGGCAAGGAGGAGGAGGCTGGAGAGGAGGAGGGTCACGATGGTGACCCCGGAGATGGGGTTGTTGCTGGACCCGACGACGCCGGCCATGTAGCCGGCGACGGCGGTGAAGAAGAATCCGGCGACCGCCATGACCACACTCGCGACCGCGGCGTGGATGACGTTCCCGGTGAAGTAGTAGTACAGGCCGAAGATGGGGACGATCATGGCAAGGAGGCTGATGCCGACCTTGCGCATGTCGAGGTCCTGCTCCGTCCGCGGGACGGCCTTCGGCACATCGCCCGGCATGCCCGTTGCCGCGCCCTTGCGGCCGCGGAAGGCCCGCATGAGGCTGTCCTTCGTCCGCCACAGGGTGTAGAACCCGCCGACGATCATGGCGCCGCCACCGACGATGCGGATCTTCTCGTTCCAGACCGAGTAGGCGGCATCCACGGGGGAGAGCCCTGCGGCGGCCCAGGTGGTCGTCGTGCCGCCGGTCGTCACCGTGTACGCGGGGAGGATGCCGGGGATTCCGTTGAGGAACATGGGGATGAGCGCGAACCACGCGATCATGCTTCCGAGGGCGATGATGAACCCGATGCGGATGCCGACGATGGCGCCGACGGCGAGGAGGATGGGGCTGAGGCTCGTGCCGATGTAGGCGACGCCGTTCCCGATGCGGGCGGCCCCTTCGAGGGTGCCCTCCCAGAGGGTCAGGCCGAGGCCCATGAAGTTGTACACGGCACCCGTGAGGATGCCTCCCGCGAGGACGGCCACGCCGCGGCCGCCGCGTTCGCCGGATTCGAGCACCTGGGCGCAGGCGACCCCTTCGGGATAGGGCAGCTTCGCTTCGACGACGAAGGCACGGCGGAGGGGCACGGTGAAGAGGACACCGAGGACGCCGCCGATGAGGGTGATGGCCATCGTGGGCAGGATCTCGTAGTCCGTCCAGAGGCCCATGACGATGAGCGCGGGGAGGGTGAAGATGAGGCCGGCGGCGGCGCTCTCACCTGAGGATGCCGCCGTCTGCACGATGTTGTTCTCGAGGATGTTCGAGTTCTTGAAGCGGCGCAGGATCCCCATGGAGATCACGGCGGCCGGGATGCTCGCCGCCACGGTGAGCCCCACCTTGAGTCCGACGTACATGTTGGCGGCGCCGAGGACCACGGCGAGGGCGATGCCGAGAAGGATGGCTTTCGGCGTGAGCTCCGGAAGGGAACGGTGGGCCGGGATGAACGGCTCCTCGCCCTCTTGGACGACTTCCGGCGCGGGTGCGGGTTCGGGGATACTCGCCTGGGCCATGGTCGAATCCGGCCGCCAACGGAAGGAGCCTTAATAAACCCGACCGGGGGCGACGCGGCGACGCGCGACCGGACGCCCGTGGGTTTTGGACGACGCATCGAGTCCACGGCCGGCGCGGCTTCGGGTTGAACGTCTCGCAGGAACCCGCAATCACCGGCGGCCCCCCGGTCGGAGCGGGCCCGGCGCGTGCGGCGCCGGAATCGTCGGGGGAGTTCACTCAGGCTTCGCGATGCCACGCCATCCACGCGGCCACGGCCGTGGCGAAGGTGGCAGGCTCGGAGCCGATGCCGACGCGCAGGTACCCCGGGAGATCCAGGTACGTGCCGGGAACGAGGAGGATGCCGGCCTCATTCATGGCCCGCGTTGCGTAGCCCACGTCGTCGCCGCCCGGAACCTTGACCGCAAGGGACACGCCGGCATCCGGCACCGCGGTGGTGAATTCCGTGGAAGCGAGGGCCGCGTTCAGCGTCGCAAGGTTCGCATCGCGGATGTCGCAGGCCCGGCCGAGGAACACGTCCGCCTTCGTCAGCGCGGCAAGGGCCATCCGTTGGTCGAGAACGGGATTGGACAGGGTCGTCAGGGCTTTTCCCTGGCGCGCGGTCGCCATGATTTCGGGGGGCGCAAGCAGCCAACCGGTCCGCAGGCCCGGGAGCCCGTACGCCTTGGTCAAGCTGTTCGTGGCGATGATGCGGGGATGGAGGGTGCGCGCACTCGGCGGCGGGGTCCGCGTGATCTCGTGGAAGATCTCGTCCACGAGGATCCATGCGTCACGGCGGTCCGCTTCCGAGGCGAGTTCGCGGAGTTCGGCGGCGGTCGTCGTGGCCCCCGTCGGGTTGTTCGGATTGGAGAGGACGATGAGCCGGGCGCCCTTCCGCAGGGCGTCGACGCCGGCGCCGATGGGGAACCGGAACCCGTCGGCCGGGTTGCGGACGAGCCGGTCCACGCGGGCGCCGAGGATCCGCGGGACCTCGGCGAGGGGAAAGTACGTGGGCGACTCCACGGCGACCGGCGCGTCCCGCTCGACCGTGGCGAGGCATGCGAGGAGGTCGGCTTCGCTGCCCCCGACCGTCGCGAGCACCTCATCATCGGGGACCCCGTAGCGGCGTGCGATCGCGTGGGCGAGTTCGGGGGCCTGCGGGAATTCGCCATATCCCCAATCGGCGGCGCCGGGATCCGGGAATGGGAGCATGTGCACGGGCGCGGCGGCGACACCGCTGTGGCCGATCAGGTGCCGGGCCCGCATCTCATGGGCTTCGAGCCAGTTCTCCAGTTCGAAGGGTCGGAGGCGCACAACGGCGCGAGGCGGCGCGCGTACTTGAGGGTCGTGGATGGCGGTCGGGCCGCGCGGGGACCCGCTCGGTCCGGGTCCCCTGGAGACGCACGCCGCCGCCGGCCACGCCACTCAGGAATCCATCTCTTCGCCGATGCGTCGGGCATGCCACGCGGTCTCCTCGTTCCGCGCAAGGGGGAAGAGGATCTCCATGGTGTGAACGGCCGGGTCCCGTGCAAGGTGCGCAGCGGCCGCTTCCGCCTGGGCGAGATTCGGGAGAAGGGCATCGGCGATGAGCGCACCCGGGGATCGCGCAATGGAGATGACATGGGGCACCCGGCGCGTGAGGGCGGCCGCGGCCTGTTCCGCCTGCCCGTCGGCAGGATGGACGACGACCCGCACGTGGACCCCGGGGGCGCTCCCGAAATCAAGGGCCGGTGCCGGGACGATGACGCGGTCCGCGATGAGGCGCGTGACACGGGCGCGGATGCCGCGCGGCGGAACGCCGGCTTCGCGGGCCGACTGGAGAAGGCTCTTCTCGGGGCCGTCGAGGAGCGCGAGCAGGATGGGCCAATCGTCGGGGCCCGGCGCGCGCTCCGGCTTTTCCTCCTCGGTATCCGTGACGACCTCCGATTCCACGGGGGTCACCAAGGCGCGGATCGCGTCCTCGGCAACCACCGGGTCCACGCCGCGGGGGATGACCACATCGACCTCGAGGGACAGGCCAAGGAAATTCCGGATCCCGACAATGCCTTCCACGAGGGGCAGTCGTCCACGTGCGACGGCTTTGGCGCGGGCATCGGGGAACCGGAGGGAGAACGCGACGCGCTCCCGGTCGAAGAGGAGCGGGTTCGGCGTGAGCGCGTATCCGGTGAAGAAGCCGGTCCGACGCCATGCGTCAAGACGCGCCGCCGCATCCGTCCCCGGAATGCGGGCCGCGGCTGCGAACAACGGGGCGGTCACGGATGGGGGAATGCGCCCATGGAGGACGAGCCGCGCATCCGGCTCGGGGCCGCGACCGGCGCGCAGGATGGCGCCCACGAGTTCTGCGTCCGCGTGATCGGCCAAGACATCACCTGCACGCGCGGGTCCGCCGTGCCACAGGGAGAGATGCGCCCGCCCCATTAAGCGCCTCGCATCCGCCCCGGCGAGCGGGCAAGGGTTAAGCCGCCCCCGAGGCCTCGCGGATTCCGTGCCGCGCGTCCCACCGATCCGTCCGGGCCAACGCCACCGGTTGCGGGTGGCGCACCGCGTCCTCGTGATCCTCGCCGTCGTCACCATCCTGGGCCTTGTGGCGGATCCGTTCCATGAGGAGCGGGCGCGCGCGTCCAGCACCGGGCGGGCCGATCGTGCGGTCGCCGGTTGCGGAGCTGCCACGTGCCACGGCGGAAACGCGGCGGTGACCCCCCTCCTCGGCGACCTCCCGGAAACGTACATGCCCGGCGAATCCTACGTGCTCCGGGTCAGTGTGGAAGGGGCGGGCGCGCCCCTGCCGATCGCGGGAAACGAAGGGGGCTTCGCCCTTGCCACCACGGATGGCGCATTGGCCGTCGTTCCGGGTGACGGCACGGTCCAGATCGTGGCCGGAAATGCCACCCACAGTACGAGCGGCACCAACCAGCGGGAATGGCAGGTCGTGTGGGCCGCCCCGCCGGCATCCGGTGGCGAGGTGTTGTTCTACCTCGCGGTGAACGCGGTCAACGGGGACCGCATTCCGGGTCCCGGTGACGAGTGGGCCGTGGCCCAGTTCACCAGCCGGGAAGGCATCGTGGAGGAAACGCGCGGCCGACCCACGAATCAGGAGCCGACCCTTGAGGTGCCGGAACCGGAAAGCGCGCTGCCCGGCCCCGGGGCGTTGGCAACCGCCACAGTCCTCGGGACCGCGGCCCTCCTTGCGATGCGACGACGTCGGCCGGCCTGACGCGGCCGTTTCGCAAACAAGGCAGGGGATCGGACGGAGCCGGTCCCGAACCCACGTGTGGATGGCCGCCGCATGGACCGATGAACGTGGCCGCGGCGGCCTTGTCGGATGCGTCGGGTTCTCGCCGGATTATTTAAATATCGCCGCGCGACTTCGCGGTCCACTGGGTTCTTTCATGAGCAAGCGGCGGCCTCTCGATGTGTTGAACGGGAACCTGAACAAACGCGTCATTGTCCACCTCCGTGGCGGACGCGAATACCGTGGAACCCTCGACGGGTACGATCATCCCCACATGAACCTCGTCATCCGGAACACGGAAGAGGTCCTCAACGTCGGCACGCCCGACGAAACGATCACCACGAAGGAGTTGGTGATCATCCGCGGGGACAACATCGTCTACATCAGCCCCTGATGGTGTCGCCGCGGAGCCCGACGCGACCCGGCCGCCCGATGGAAGGGGGCCGGGAAGCAACCAGCCGGCATTTGTTCCAGCGCCCGCTTTTTGCGCGGATCACTGAGGCCGCACGACCCCCATGCCGGGTTCGGGCCGACACGAAGGAGCCACCCGTGGCCATGCGCCTCGCCGGCCGATCTCCGATGATTCGAGGATTGATCAACGCCAATCACGCGTCGGCCAGAATCCTATTGGGTGGCTTCACCGGGATTCCGGGACCCGGGTGTTTGCAGATGGCGAAGGCACGAAAGGGCAAGGGCAAGATGACCACGGCCGAAGCCGGCAGGAAAGGCGGGGAAGCCGTGAAGCAGAAGTACGGCTCCGAATTCTATTCCGAGATCGGCCACAAGGGCGGGCAACGGGTCAAGGAACTCATCGAGGAAGGGAAGAAGGCGGAAAAAGGGTGACGCTGCGTCACCCTTCCAGGTCCCTTGCGCCTTGACGCGGGCAAGAGCCCCTGACCCACCGGTCGCGTTCACGCCTTCGCGGGAGCCACGAACTGGAGGTCGAGGTCGATGGTGACCGCGTCACCGACGAGGACGCCGCCCGTTTCGAGCGCCTGGTTCCACGTGAGCCCGAACTCCTTCCGGTTGATGGCGGCCGTCGCGGCCACGGCGACGCGGGCGTTGCCCCACGGGTCCGTGGCGCGGCCGACCCATTCCGCTGCAAGCACCACATGGCGCGTCACCCCGTGGAGGGTCAGGTCGCCTTCCACGTCGAACGCGCCCTTGCCCTTTGACGTGATGCCACGGGAGGCGAAGGAAATTGCCGGGAAAGATTCCACGTCGAAGAAGTCGGCGCTCCGAAGGTGCGCGTCCCGCTTCTCGTCGCCCGTTGCGATGGTCGCGGGGTCGAGTGACGCATTCACGACGGCGCTTTCCACGGATTCGCCATCCCATTCGAGGGATGCCTGCAGCCCGCCGATCGTTCCGCGGACCTTGGCAATGACAAGATGGCGGATCTGGAATGCGGCAGACGAGTGCGCGGCATCGAGCATCCAGGTTTCGCGGTCGGAGGCCTTGGCCGTTGCTTCGAGGGTTTTGGTGGAGGTCATTGGTGATTCCAACCACCACTACGCACCTCGTAGTATTATACTATCAAGTTAGAAGTAAAGGAGTGGCTCCCCGGTTCGTAAGCGACTTACCACCCCCGTAGCAATGGGGAGCCCATCCGTCACGCCACGCCGCAAACCCCCGTTTTCAGGCGCCCGACGGATCGTCCGCGGCCCGCTCCCACGCAGCTTCGATCTGCCCGCGGAGCCGCGCGGCCTTCGTTCGGAGAGTGGCCATCTCGCGATCCATGGCCGCCAGCTTGCGTTCGATCCGGGCGACCGCCTTGGGCACGGGGCCCCGCGCGGCCGGAATCGAGATCCGATCCACCCCCTCAAGGGTCAGCCGGATGTTCGTGAGGCGCGTGCGGAAGCGCCGTTCGCGTGCCCCCGGCTCGCCGACCTCGTCCACGATGCCGGCACGGGCCAGGAGTTCGAGGTGCGTGCGCACCGGGGAGGCATTCACGCCGACCCTGCGGGCGACCTCGTTGATGTTCAAGGCGTCCTTCGCACGGGTGAGCGCCGTCAGGACGGCGACGCGCGTGGCGGACGAGAGGACCGTGGCATACTGGACAAGTTGCTCCGGGCTGTCGAGGCTCACGGAGCGATCATCGAAGGCGTGTGCGCTCATTCCGGACGCGGTCATGCGCACGACCGCATAAGAATACAGGGGGCATCGGACGGCCCGGTCCGGGCACCGGGAGAACGCAGGAATCGGGTACGGAGTCGGCGCAGCATGTGGCAGGGATCCGTCGCAAACCGCAGGCCCGGCACGCCGGCCGACCCCGCCGCCGCCCCGTAAGCGGAGGTCGCCACCGGTTGGCCAAGGATCGGGATGCCGCCTTCCCGCCCGGCGCCCCGGTTCCCCGGTTTCCGTGCCGCTTCACGTCATCCGCCGACCCCCCAAGCCGCGTGAATTCGGGATTCGACCCATGCGCTCCTGCGCACGACATGTGCGATGGTCATGCGCTCGGGCGCACAACAATCCCCTATTTGAAGGCCATCGTGCGCCCTCAAATAGGGTCCGCCGGTCATTGGGGTGTGCACGATCACTCGAGCGGCACCGGCACGGGCCGGAAACTCCTCCTCCTCATCGCCGTCATCGGACCCTTGGTTGCGACGGCGTACGCGGTGATGCGCGTCTGGAACCTGTACGTCACGTGGCAGGACCTCGCCATCTTCGCGGGCATGTACATCCTCACCGCGTTCGGTGTGACCATCGGCTACCACCGGATGCTCACCCACCGCGGCTTCGATGCCCCTCCCCTCGTCCGCGGTTTCTTCCTCGCGGCGGGCGCCATGGCCCTCCAAGGCCCGCCGACCGATTGGGGCGCGACCCACGTGAAGCATCACGCGAAGGCGGACCAGGACGGCGACCCCCACAGCCCCGTGGAAGGCTTCTTCCATGCCCATCTCGGCTGGCTGTTCCGGGACCGCATGGTCCGCGGCGGCGTGTGGGCGAAACCGTTCCGCGAGGATCGGGTCGTCCGGTTCGTGGACAGGACGGAGGGCGTGTGGATCGTCCTCGGATTCCTCATTCCGTTCCTCCTCGGAGGCTGGACCGGCCTCCTCTGGGGCGGCGCCGTCCGCGTCTTCCTCCTGCACCACGTCACCTGGAGCGTGAACTCGGTGTGCCACACGTTCGGCGCGCGCCCGTACGAGACGAAGGACCAGAGCCGGAATGAGCCGGTGGTCGGGATCCTCGCCCTCGGCGAAGGCTGGCACAACAACCACCACGCATCGCCGCGGTCCGCCATCCACGGCCACAAGTGGTGGCAATTGGACCCGAGCGGGTACATGATCCTGACCTTGGAGAAATTGGGGCTCGCAAGGAACGTGGTGCGGGCACCTGCGCCCGGCACCCTGCGCCTCGCCGGCGACGTGTCGGAGGACACTGCGCGGGACGCCCAGCCGTCCATTTGAGCGCGGTCGCCGGCGTGCCCGCGCCCTGCAAGGCCAGACGCTTAAGGTGCATGACGACCCACGAGGGGATCGGCCCGTGATGGCGTCGAGCGGCGATGGCCGCCCCGCTCCCCGAGTGGGTGATGCCCCGCGGCGCGTGGGCGCCGATGGGAGGGCCGACGAGAGGTGATCTGAACGCATAGACATCCATCCACCGTCGGAATTGTGGCGGCCCCTCGGGCCGTTTGCGCGTTGAACGCCGAGGGCGACCTCGGTCCTGCGTCCGCCCACCGGGCAATGTAGGGTCGGGCACGCCGACCACACTCCCATCGGATCCCTCGCATGCGCGGGGGATTCGCGTTTCTTCCACAAGCTCAGTCATCCTTGGGCGGGGCGGCTTGAACAAGGGTCGGCGGTGGAGTCATCCGTGCGGGTTGCTCGGAACCCCGGAAACCGCCGAGGGCACGGGCGTACCAAGCGCTGAGCCCAGAACGCCGGTGCAACGGTGTGCCACGTTCCGAGCCGCAGGCCATCATGCCACGTTCGGAGTTGCGGGACGGGGAGGTGACGGTGTGCGATGCTCCGAACCCGCAGTGATCCGTGCGGGAGGGTGCTCACGCAAGTGGCCGGACGGTCACGACCGGACCCCCTCATTCGAGGGACAAGATGTCGCGCAGGACCTCGAT
>JBFILE010000064.1:0-14197 GCA_041599855.1 Thermoplasmatota archaeon | reverse complement strand
GGCCATACGTTCATTCGCGCGAAAGGGAAGCGCACCTCGGCGGATCCGTCGACGCGGTATCCTTCGTCCGCGTCGAACGCCAGTTCGCCCCGGACCGCGGCAGCCCCCGGAATGAGGAGGGTTGCCATGACGAACAGGACGACGGTGAAGGATCGGATCATCAGGATTCTCCGGACGTGTCGATGCGGTCCTTTCAGGCGCACGGGTGTGTCCGGACCTTGGGTTGAAAACCATAGGGGTCCAAGTGTTTTCGCGAAGTCTTCGAGGCGCCGAAGGTTTATGAGCGTATAGCCTCCAGACATTTTCATGGCGAGGCCCAGGCTGGAAATCGGACAGGTCAAACCATCGGAACGTGGACGTGCGCGCGGGGCCACGAGGCTCACATTCGTCCTTGCAGCGGCACTCACCGGTGTGTTGGCGGGACTACCCGCTGCTGCGGCTCAAGGCCCGCAGGAACTGTGGGATGAGTATGGTCAGGATGTCGGACCCGTGCGATTCTCGCCGCGTCCGCTGAGCGATTGGGACGCCGCGGCGTGCCCGGACCCGAATGATGGCGTCATCATGGTCGGCCAGGATTGTGGTTCCATCCTGTGGACCCTGGAGTGCATTCTCACCCAGGTCCGCGATTGCCTGCCCGATGACTATGAAGGCTTCCTTGAGGACTGCGTCGACGGGAACATCCCCGAAGTGGCGGCGAAGTGCCGCCGGTACGTCGAGGATCAGTACCCGCCTTTCCTTTCGCCGCCCGAGGACGTCATCAAGATGATCAACGACCTGGTCTGAAGCCATCGCGGTCGCCTGCATGGAGCCGGCGACCGCGATCAGCACAGGTCGCGCCATCGGGCGGTCGGATCCGCGAGTGGACACGCACAGGGGAATCGGGGTGTCCGCCCACCCGCAATGGGCGGCGTGATCCGAACGCGCTTCCCGACCGCCCCGATGGCCGCGATGACCGCGATTGAAAACGGGGGCGGACGTCCGCCGGCGTCACCGTCCCGATGGCCGCGCATCAAAAACGAGCGTCATCGGCAATTCGCGGGGGTGCCGGCTTGGCTTCGGCCATGAACATCCGGCGAACGTTCTTCAGGGAGTGCCGTTTTCGCGCATCCACATGCGGTCCCGCCTTGGCGTCGCCGGCGTCCTCCTTCTCGGCCTCCTCGCCGTGACCCTGGCAGCCTCCCCTGCCGCCGCCCACTCGGGCGATGGCGAGACCATCGCCGCATGGACATTCCCGGCGTGGGTCGTCTGGTTCTCCGGCGCCTTCGTCGTCACCGCTTCCTTCGCCGTGGTCGGCGCGTTCCTTTCCCGGGCGGAGCCCGGCGGCCTTGCGGCGGCAGCCCCCGACGCACGCCCAGCCAACGGGTTTCCGGTCGGAGTCGGGAACCTCCTCGGCCTTGCCCTCTACCTTGCGACCTGCGTCTTCGCGTTCCTACCCTCAGTGGACTCGACGCTGCCTCGGGCCGTCGTGTGGCTCGGCCTATGGGCCCTCCTGCCCCTCGCCTCGTACCTCTTCGCGGGGGCGTCGCCCTGGAATCACGTGGACCCGTTCCGGGCGCTTGCGCCCGCCGTCGGGCGTCTCCGATTCGGCCACGCCCCCCTCCCATACCCTACCCGCCTTGGGGCTTGGCCGTCGGTCATCGGCCTCCTCGCGGTCATGGCCATCGAGGTCTCGGGCTCCGCCTTCTCGTGGGATGCAACCGCCATCGCACGGCTCATGTTGACCTACCTCTTCCTGACGGTGGCCGGCATGCTCCTCTTTGGCGCCGACACATGGCTCGCCCATGGTGAGGTCTTCGGCCGGGCCATGCGGGTCTGGGGCGCATTTGCTCCCATTGTCCGCGGGTCGGACGGACGCCTCCGCTTCGTCATGCCGGGCGCCGGCCTGCGCACCCTCCCGGTCCGCGACATGTCCGAGGTCAGCTTCCTCGTGGCGATCCTGTACGCCGTGAACTTCGACAGTTTCCTGGCCACGTCCGGCGGAGCCGCCGGACGCGCGGCGATGGCGGCGGTGACAGGGGACGCGGTGGCCGTCGGCGCCCTCGCCTTCGTGGGGTTCCTCCTGTTCATGGCCGCGTTCATGGCATGCGCCCACGCCATCCGGGACGTTGCCGAGTCGTCCCTTTCCCGCAAGGACCTCGCCGCCCGGTTCGCCGCAAGTCTCGTGCCCATTGCCGTGGTCTATCATCTGGCCCACAATGTGCCGTACCTCATCCATCAGGCGCCCGTGCTCCTCGGCGCAGTCCTTGATCCCCTCGCCACCGGCTGGACGGGCCTCCCATTCAATCCGGTGCCGTTCGACGCGGCCATGATTCCCTGGATCGGCGGCCTCCAGGTGTTCGTCATCATCGCCGGCCATGTCGGGGCCGTCGTCGTCGCGCACGACCTCGCGTTCCGCGCGTTCACGAGCCGCGTGCAGGCCATCCGGAGCGAACTCCCCATCACGGCCCTCATGGTTGCCTACACGGTCGTCGGCCTGTGGCTCCTTTCGAACGGGGCCCATGGCTTGACGGGGGTGGGCGCGTGACCCGTGATTCGGGCGGGCAGCCGACGTGGGTGTGCCGCCACTGTGATGACGCGTTCCTTCGCGAAGCCCATCACGACCTGCATCTTGGGCGCGTCCATTCGGATCTTCTCACAGCGGGCGAATCCAAGGCGTTCGCAGGCGCCCTCGCCGAGGAGGACGCCTGGATTGCCCGGTTCCAATGTCACGTGCGCGGCGGCATGGCCACGCTCCCCATCGTCCTCGTGTACATGCTCGTGGTCCTCATTGCAGCGGTCGGCGATGCGAACCTGCTCTGGAGTTTTCTCCTCCTCCCGGGAGCCCTCGCCTTCGGCACCCTCGTCTATGCCGTCGAGTACGGCCGGAAGGCTGCCACGCTCCCTCCAGCGGATACTCCGGTTGACTGAAGTCGCGCGCCCCGACGCCCGGTGATGCGGTCTCCCCCCCGCGGCCGACAGTACCGACGGAGGCGCCCATAACCAATAACCTCCGGAACTGCCGAGGGTCTCGTGGTGACCCCCTGTGGACGTGAAGACCATCTGCCCGTACTGTGCCGTCGGGTGCGGCCTCATCCTCGAAGCGGACGACGGCCGCGTGACGGGCCTGCGCCCCGACCCTGACCACCCGGTGAGCCGAGGCACGCTGTGCCCCAAGGGAGCGACGGCCCACGAGTTCATCCACCACCCGGAGCGGCTCACGACCCCTCTTGCAAGGGGGCCCGACGGCACGCTCGAACCGTGCTCGTGGGATGCCGCATACGAACGCGTCGCGAAGGGGTTCACGCACATCCGTGACACCCACGGGCCCCAGGCGTTGGCCGTCATCTCGTCGGCAAGGGCGACCGTCGAGGAGAACTACCTCGCGCAGAAATTCGCCCGCGTCGTCCTCGGCACACGGCACGTGGACAACTGCTTCCGCATCTGCCACTCGGCAACAGCCATCGGGCTCATCGATTCCCTGGGGAGCGGCGCCATGACGAACGCCATCCACGAATTCGCGGGCACCCGGACGTTCCTCATCATCGGGAGCAACACGACCCAATCCCACCCCATCATCTGGAACCTCTACGTGCGCAAGGCGGTGAAGGAGGGCGCGACCCTCATCGTGGTGGACCCGCGGGTCACGCCCGTGGCCGCCGAGGCCGGGCGCCATCTTGCGGCGCGGCCCGGGTCCGAGGTGGCGCTCCTGAACGCCATGGCGTTCCACATCGTCCGTGAGGGCTGGACCGACGACGCGTTCATTGCCGCGCGCACGGAGGGATTCGATGATTGGGTGGAATCCCTTGCAGCGTACGCACCCGAGGACGTCGAAGAGGAAACCGGCGTCCCCGCGGATGCCATCCGGCAGGCGGCGGAAACCTACGCCCGCGAAACGCCGTCCGCCATCCTCTACGGCCTCGGCGTGACCGAGCACGTGAACGGGGTGGACAATGTGCGGGCCATCGCGAACCTCGCGCTCGCCACCGGCAACATCGGGAAACCGGGCACCGGCGTGAACGCACTCCGCGGCCAGAACGATGTCCAGGGCGCGACCGACATGGCGGCACCTGAATGGCTTCCCGGGTACCAGAAGTGGACGGATGCCGATGCAGTCGCCCGCTTCGAAACGGCGTGGGGCGCTCCGATCCCCCGCCCGGAAGGCCTCGATTTCCTCTACTGCTCCCGCATGTGGGAGAGCGCGCTCGAAGGCGAGTTGCGCGGCTTGTACGTGATCGGCTCCGACCCCGCGCTCACGGAAGGCAACATGGACAAGGTCGCCCGCGGCCTCCGCGCCCTCGATTTCCTCGTGGTGCAGGAGGTGTTCCCGAGCGACACCACGGCCCTTGCGGATGTCGTGCTCCCCGCATGCACGTACGCGGAGAAGGACGGGACCTACGTGAACACGGAACGGCGCGTGCAGCGGATCCGCCGCGCGATCCATCCGGTTGGGGATTCGCGTCCGGATTGGCAGATCCTCGTGGACCTTGCGGAACGCATGGGGCGACCCATGGGGATATCGAGTCCGGAGGAGGCCTTCAACGAGATGCGGGGGCTTGTACCGTCCTATGGTGGAATCACGTACGAGCGCCTCGACACCGGACCGGGCATTCCGTGGCCGTGCCCCACCGAAGCCCATGCCGGCACCCCGACGTTGCACACGGAAGGGTTCGGATCGCGGCCGGGCGGGCGCGCCCGCTTCATCCCGGTGGGCCGCGGACATCCCGATGAGGAGCCGGATGCCGACTTTCCGCTGCTCCTTACCACGGGCCGCGGCTTCTTCCAGTACAACGCCGGCACCATGACGCGGCGGACGCGCATGGAACGTGGCGAACCCCGCTGCTTCGTCCAGCTCAACCGCACGGACGCGTCGAAGTGGGGGATCACGGACCGGGACGTCGTCCGCGTGCGGACGCGACGAGGCGCCGTGGAGGTCGAAGCCCACGTGGGGGGCATCCGGGAAGGTGTTGCGTGGATGCCGTTCCATTACGCGGAATCGCCGGCGAACCGCCTCACGAATGATGCGGTGGACCCCGAGTGCGGGATCACGGAGTTGAAGGCATGCGCCGCCCGGATCGAGAAGCCGTGAACCCGCGGCCCGTCGGCGGGAGCCGACCCGACCCGTCGATGATCGACCCCCAACGATTAACACGTCACGGGCGGGCCCCCGGTGTGATTGCCATCTTTCGAGGGAGTGTCCGCTTATCATTGAGAATCGCCAACCTGCCCCGCGTGGCCGCCTGACGGACGAACAGCCATCCGACCGTTCCCGGGAGGGGACGGATCACATCCTGGACCATCAGGCCGTCCTCGATGAGGGGCCATACGATCTGGTCATCGGCATCAACACGAAGGACGTCCAGAACACCATCGTCCATGTGCTGAACGTGGTGTGCGAGGGCCTTCAGGCCCACTTCCCCGCCATGAAATCCCTCGTCGTCGTCTGTGATGGCGCAAGTTCGGACGACACGGTTGCCCTCGCGGAATTCTTTCCCACGCCGCGGGGCATCCGGAAGATCGTCGTCCAGCAGAACGGGGGTCCCGGGAAGGGGAACGGCATCCGCACCATCCTCGACATCGCAAACCGCGTGAACGCCCACGCATGCGCCTTCGTGGATGGCGATCTCGTGAGCATCCGCCCCATCTGGGTGGACAACCTCCTGCGCCCCATCCTCCATGGACTCACGGACCTGACCGTCCCCTACTACCTGCGCGACAAATGGGACGGCGTCATCACGAACCATCTCTGTTATCCGCTCACGGCCGCGCTGTATGGATCGTCCGTGCGCCAACCCATCGGCGGTGACTACGGCCTCTCCCGCGACTTCTACAGGCACCTCCTTGAGCAGGATGATTTCCCTGAGCACTTCGGGGTCGACATCTTCCTCACGACAAGTGCCATCGCGGAAGGGTTCCGGACCATGGAAGCCCCCCTCGGCATCAAGGTCCACGCCTCGACAACCGGGTACACGGACCCCCGGAAGACCCTGTCCCGCATGTACCTGGAAGTCGTGGGCACCCTCCTTTCGGAAGTGGCGAAGTACGAGGACCACTGGCGCGCTCCTGCGTACAAGGCGCCCATCCTGCTTTCGGAGAATGTGGTTGCCTACTACGACCGGTTCCCTTCGCCAACCGCCATCAATGAGGTTACGACGCGGGAAATCTTCGTCGAAGGCGTTGACCACTACGCGGAGGACCTCAGGGCCGTACTTCCCGGAGACCTCTGGGCCAAGCTCGAGGGAGCCCTCGACGAGGGTCTCGAAGCCGATGATTGGGCACGCATGGTGTACGCCATTGCCGCGTGGGTCATCGTGGATCCGGATGGCACCCAACGCGAGCGCCTCCTCCACGCCCTCGGGGCACTCGGAATGGGGCGCTTCCTGCACTTCGTCCACGAGACGAAGGATTCCGACCTCCACGAGGCCCATGTGCTCATCCAGGATCAGGCGCACACGTTCCAGCGCCTGCGTCCCGAGTTCATCCGTCGCGTGGACGAGTTGCGCAAGGCCATGTCGAAGCGTCAACGCGCCACGGCCATGGTGGGGTGAGCGGCCGGCCTTCGTTCACAGGTAGTAGTCCTGCAGGTCCCCGGAGCCTCGATCCGGTTCCGGGGCCGCTTCTCCTCGCTTCCTTGCGCGGGACCGCTTCGTCGCGAACGCCGCCGCCTCCACCCGGGTCCGCTCGGCTTCCGACGCAAGCTCCCGCAGGGCGTCCACGGCCGCTTCAACAGGACCCGTGCGCGATGCGTCGCGGGCTGCCCGGAGAATGCGCAGGCGGTCCTTGCGGGCGTGCTCACGCACTGCGGCGTCCCGGAGGACGCGCTCGACGGCATGGAGGGCCGCATCCACCCGTTCCGCGTCCGCGATCAAGGCATCGAGCCGATCGAGGGTGGCACTCGCGTCGTCGGGGTCGGGGACTGCCGCGCTCGCGAGGTCCGGCACCTTGATCGGCCGCGCATTCAACTTCGCGGCCCGCCGGATCACGGCCCGGTATCGCTCCTGCACGTGGGCCTCGCGGGCAAGGCGCCGCCGCAACGCTTCGGCGTCCGTTTCCCGTTGCGGAAGGGCAGCCATCGGAATCGTGGCGAACGAGGCGAAATCACCGGCAGCCGCCCGTTCCACAAGTCCCTCCTCGTGGGTCCGGGCTTCGAGAAGGGCGGCCGCAATCGCTTCCGCGGCGTCGATCGCGGTCGACAACCGACGGATCTCCCGTTCCACCTCGTCAAGGGGCCATGATGACACGTCGTGTCGGGGCGGATCCGTGATGAACGGGTGGCCGCGCAACGCGTCCTGCAGGAGGCTGAGATGTCGCCGCGCTGCGGCTGTTTTTGCCTCGATGAACAGCGCGTGCGCGGCTTTTGCCTCTCCATCCGCCTCAAGGCTCGCGAGGCGGTCGACCACGGATCGGTGGGCATTGGGGTCGTCGCCATGGGTGCGGAGAATCTCCTTCAGCCGACCCGAGAGTTGACCCACGCGGCACCAACGCTACGGTCGCGTGTCAAGGTTGCTGTTTCTCCAGGCCGAAGCGTGGGCCCGCCGGCCGGAAAGGACGCGTTGCCTTGCGGGCGCCGCCCGCACCCATCCATCATCGATCACCTTTATGGCCGCCCCGCTGCCTCGCTCCATCCATGGCTGAGGCGGTGAAGGGGGGCACGGTGGCCGAGCGCATCCTGTCGTTGCTCGCCATCCGGCATCCGGTCAAGGAATCGGAGATGCCCGTCATGCTGGGCCTTCGGCCGAATGCCGTCCGTTTTGAGGTGAAACGGCTCATGGCCCGCGGCCTCGTCGTCGTGGAACCCGTGGGCGACGAACGGTACGTGGCCTTGTCCGGAAAGGGGTTCACACTGGTCGGCAAGACGTCGGGCGATGCCGCGCGGGCCCGCGAAGCGAGCCGGCTCCCGCCAGCGAAACCACGGGATGATGACGATCCCGCGTTCATGTGAATGGAAAACGAGCAAGGGCTGCACCCCCGCGCGGTTGAGGCGGCGGGGGTGCAGCGACGATCCATGCGCCAGCTTCTCAGCGCTTCGCGCCGAGGGCCACGGGGGATGCGAGACGACCGAGCACCTCGCCCTTGTCGTCGGCACAGCCGCGGAGCACGAGGTCAAGGACCTCGGACAACGTCTTCACGTACACGATGTCCACATCGCGTTGTTCGTCCGCATCGAGGAGCACGTCCTTCCGCGCATTCTCGGGGACGATCACGTGCGAATACCCGAGGTCCGCTGCCGCCTCGATCATCTGCGTGACGCCCTGCACATTGCGGAGGCCGCCGCTCACGGTGAGGGTGCCGACCATGGCGTACGACTGATCGACCGGGATGCGCTCGAGGGCGCTCACGGCGGCGACCGCGGCGGCAAGGCCGATGCCCTCCCCGTTGATGCCGGTGTCGTTGATGAGCGCCTGCACGTGCACGTCGAATTCACTGATCGAGGCGCCCTTCAGCGTCTTCAGGAGCGCGCCCACGTTGTCCGCCGCGGTGCGGCTTGCGCGGTGCAGGTCCTCGTTCGCGACGAGGGTGCCGCCGTGGCGGCTGATGGCGGGCGTGACCGCGGCTTCCACCGGGATGACGACGCCGGCGGGTTCTCCGACTTCGCCGGTGCCGATGTAGCCGAGGCCGGCTGCGGCGCCGATGAGTTCGCCGCGCACATGGATGGCATCGCTCGACCGGCTTTTCTCAAGGTCGCGGTCGAGGATCTGCTGCTCCAGGGAGCGGCTGATCTTCTTTGCGAAGCGCACGTGTTCCGCGGTGACGGATTCGGCGTTCTGGTCCCGGGCGATGTCGCCCGCGGTCCGCACGAGGCCGCCGAGTTCACGCAGGCGCAGGGTGAGTTTCCCGCTCTGTCCCGCGCGGCGCTGTGCTTCCCGGATGACAATGGAAACGGCTTCCGCGTCGAAGTGCGGGATCTTGCCGTCGCGCGCAACTTCCTGCGCAACGAAGCGGACGAGCTTGCGGCGGTTGGACGGGGTGTCGTCCATGAGGGCCTGCACGTACACCTCGTAGCCGTATCCGCGGATACGGCTCCGGAGGGCCGGATGCATGCCGGTGTTGCCGCCGTCCGCGATGTGGACGGCGTCCATGTTTCCGGCCGCAACAAGGATGAAGTCGGTCGGGAGGGGCTCGGTCTTCACCATGGCACCGCTCGACCGTTCGCTCTGACCGACGATGCTGTACCTGCGGTCCTGCATCGCGGTGAGGAGTGCCTGCTGGGAGTCGAGGCGGAGCACGTTGATCTCGTCCACGAAGAGGATTCCCTTGTGGGCGCGATGGATGGCGCCGACTTCCACACGGTGGTGGGTCGCCGTTTCCAGGCCTCCTGATTGGAAGGGGTCGTGGCGCACGTCGCCGAGGAGGGCGCCCGCGTGGGCGCCGGTGGCGTCCACATACGGCGCCGGTTCCGGCGTCGCCGACTTCTCGATGAGCTTCTTCGGGATCAGTTCCTCGGCCTTCACCCGGTATCCCTGGGCGATCATGAGGAAGAACAGGGAGACGAGGATGGAGATGAGGAGGGCCATGTAGTCGCCCTTCACGAGCCACCATACGCCACCGAACGCGATGATGCCGATGGCGAGGCCCCATTCGATGATGCGTCCCAGCATGACCTTGCGGCGCGCGGTCTTGCGCGCTTCCACGAGGACTTCGCCGGAGGTCCCGCCGCCGATCTCGCTGATCAACGGCTGGTTCGGGTCCTTCGGGTTGTTCAGCGCGAGCACATCGTTCTGCTGCTCGGCCGGGAGGATCTCGCTCATGGCTTTCGCCAGCATCGACTTCCCCGTGCCGGGGTCACCGATGAGGAGGAGGTGGCGTTTCTGGGATGCGGCCTTCTTTGCGACTTCGACCGCGTTGTCCTGACCGATCACCTGATCGATGAGGGTCGTGGGGACATCGACGTCGGCGGACGATGCCACGCCTTCGCTGCGGATCCATTCCAGGGGATCCTGAAACGTGACCGCGTCATCGTCGGACGACGTTGTTGTCTTGACGGGTTTTCTTGTCATGGGTTACCATTCCTTGCTCGTTGAGTGTGAGGGGTGGGGCGCGCGGGGGCGCTCAGGGGGACTTGCGCCGGAGCGTCATGGTCCGTACGACCATGCCGGCACCGAGGACGCCGCCCACGGCGAGGATGAACGCGCTCAATTCCTTGGGCGGTTTCGTGTTGATCGCACTGTCCACGCTGGCCGGGAACACGATGAGGGGTCCCGCCCGGTTGTCGTGTTCCACGAGTTCGCCGTATGCAATGGTGCCCGCGTCCTCGTAGGCCACGAAATGGCGGGCGCCGATGATCTTGACCGAATCCTGCAGGCCGGGCAGCATCGTTGCGGCGTCGGGAACCACCTGGCCGGTCCGGAGGGCGTGACGGGTCACGTTCCCGTACCCCACGTTGATCTCGTGGAGGAACAGGCCCATTACGTCGGTGGCGACCAGCGTCTTCGCGTACGGATTCTCCACCGAGTCCCAGACGGAGCTTTCGGTGCGCACGCGCTTCTCGGATACCACATATTGGAATGTCCGCGTGGACGTCCGATAGGCGAACGACTCCAGCACCATCTCCTCCCGCGGGTAGAACGCGGCGGGATCGAACGGATAGCCGAGCATGATGTGCATGCCGACCATGCGCTTCCGGGTCCAGTTGTGGCCGGGGATCTTGTCCGACATGGAGGCATCCAGCATGCCGCCGTCGAACTTCTGGGTGAGGAGTGCGATGCCGTCGTCCCGGCCGGCCGCAAGGAGCGGGCGTCCGTCGGACAGGGGGCTTGCGGAATCGACGACGAAGGCCCCGGTCCGCGGATCGAACCGGTGGACGACCACGTCATCGGCGGTCATGTTCGGCAGCAGCGTATAGCCGAATTCGAGGGAGCACGCAAGCCAGATGCGGCCGTTCGCCGCGACGGCGTTGGAAACGTCACGGCACGGCCCCATGGCGGCACGTTCCGGGACGAGGAGCCAGCCGAAGCCGTTGCCCGACAGGGTGGCGATCCGGGCCCATGTCGCGGGGCCCTCGCCGATCGCCGCGTCCCGGGGGTGGGTCCCGAATTCGCTCCACGTCATGACGACGGTGTCGGTCCGGGGCTCGTGGACGAGGTCGAGGGCCACGATGGTGCCTTCGATGGTCCATGGCGTGAACAGGGTCGGTTCCACGGGGAATCGGCCGTTCGACACCGAGGCCGCCGCGGAGTCCACGTCGTCCAGCGTCCAGACGGCGATCATCGTTTCCGAGGCCCCCGTGCCGTGGGCATAGAGAACCGCCACATGGAGGCGGCCGGCATCATCGGTCGTGGCGGCCACGCGCTCGGTGAAAACGGGGGCCGCAACCGGCGGCTCGACGAGGGCGGTTTCCCACGTCCCGCCCTCATCCGGGGAATACAGGACCGCAATCCGGCCGCCCTGGCGGCGGTCCGTTGCGGAGCCGGGATCCCGGGCGCCCGCCTGCGTGACGATGGTCACCTGTGCGGGATTGGACGGGTGGTGGACCATGGTCGGGTTCGCCAGGATCGTGCCGTTGATGCCGATGCGCTGCGGGCAGACGCTTTCCACGTTCGTGACGACGTCACGCGCGCCTTCGAATGCGACCTCGTAGTCGAATCCGTCCGCCGTGTTCTTCCGTTCCGTGAAATCGCACCCGAAGCCCGCGATCGGCGGGATGATCGACGCGGCCGTGCTGCCGGTCGCGGCGGAACCCGCGGCGGGGGCGAGGACGGTGTCCACCAACGCCTGCGCCGGAGCGAGGAGCAGGGTCGCGGCAAGCAGCACAAGGGCCAGTCGCGAGAATCGCTTCATCGGCGTTTCCCTCCGCCGCCGTCACGTTGTGCTGCGGCGTTCCGTGCCGCGAGGGCACGGCGAGCCGCTTCGATGGTGGTCGCACCTGCGGCCACGCCCACGCTCACGCCCGCCGCCTGCACGACCGGAACGGGTTCCGGCGGAGGCGGCGGCGGCGCCTGACTCGGCATGACCTCCATGCGCAGGTCCGTCGTCGCTATCATGGAGAACCTGATGAGGCCGTAATCGCCGAAGGCGATGTACTCCTTTCCGTTCAGGATGAAAAGCGAATCATGGTAGTCCTCGAAAACGCTCTCGCTCACGCCTTCCATCCGGTAGGTTCCGCCCCGGAAGACCTTGCCCTTGTCGCGCAGGTCGAGGTCCAGGTCGAAGATGATCTTGCCCGTGAGGTCGAGGGCCATGAGGCGCTTCCCGAACCGGGGGATCGTTTCGCCGAATACATCCACGCCTTCCCGGTCCTCCGCGAAGATGAGGTGGACGGCGCTCGTGTTCGCGTGGGCGGTCATGCCGCTGATCCACGCGCGCTTCGTCACGTACGATTCATTCCGGATCGATTCGTCGAAGTTCCACGCCGGGGACCAGCGGCGGCCATCGCGCCCCACCGTCAACTGGGCCTCGACAGCCCCGTCGCCCGTGGTCTTCACCGTGGCGACCACCACGTCCCCTTCCTGGTCCACGGCGATCTGGGGGCGACCTCCGTTCAGGGGGGTCTTGCTCCACGCCTTGAAGGTGCCTTCCACAGGGTCGAGGGAGTGGACAACGATGTCGCCCGGATCGACGCCTGTGATGGCGGAGTACCCTTCCCCCGTGCGGCACGCCATGTAGATCTGGGTCTCGAAGACGACGGGCTGCGTCGCTTCCTCGCAAGGGCCGAAGATCATGGAATCATCCACGAGGTTCCATTCGCTGAGCACGTCCGCGTTGCTCCATGCGCCCGAGATCCAGCTCGTGAGGTTGCGACCGGCAATCTGGAGAAGTTCGCCGTCCGGCATGCTTTCGCGCCAGAGGAGCGCCACCTTCCCGGTTGCAGGGACATGGGTCATCCAGACGCGATCGATCATGCTGCGGTTGTCCCGCGTCTCGAACAGGTTGCTCGGGAAGAGGTAGCTGTACGTGGGGGCGGAAGGGTCGAACTTCCATGTGACGACGGTGCTGCTGTACGGCCCGCTCGTCTCCCGGTTTCGATGGGAGTACAGGCTGGCGATGTACAGGTTCCCGAAGTCGTCCATCACGCTTGCAACGTCTTCGCCGAAGACGATGCGGTCCCGGTTGTTGGGCGGGCTCGGCGCACTGTATGGGTTGTCCTGCCACGTCTGGCCGAAACCGCCGGCGCCGGCGGCGCCGAAGGTCGTGTACGTGGTGAACTGTTGACCCCCGCGGGAGACCGGGGTGGGCCCGTCGCCATCGCCACCGTGGAGGCTGGCGACGGTGTAACGGCCATCGACGAACGGGTCGACGGCGAGGGCCGGGTCGCCCATGAGGTCGTCCGTATCCACGAGGGTGATGGGGCAGTCGATGTTGGCACTACCCACGACCGGGGGCGTCGGACACGTGAACCGGAGTTCGTACGTGCCCACCTTCGCGGGCCCCTGGCTCCCGAGAGACCCCATGTAGCCCGCGGGGAGGACGATGGGCCGCCCTTCGCCGGCGACGGATTCGGTCGCAGCCAGCGCCCGGTCGGCGATGGCTGCCGGATCGTCCTGGAATGTTTGTGCGATGTTGGTCGCGTGGGCCGCCACGTTGGCGCCGAGGGTACTCAGGGTGAGGAGGAGGGCGAGGAACGTCGGGATGATCGCGCGGTTCACGAAGATGCCTCCATGCGGGTGTCGGGGCCCATGTACGTGGGTTGGGCGCCGCCCCAGCTTTCATGATGGAACTGGGTCCGGCCCTTGACTTCGGGCAGGATGAGGGCGGACGGATACGTGCCGTCGTGGTACAGGGTGTTCACCGCGGCCTGTCCGGTTCCCTGACCGGGGATGCCTGTCGGGATCACGTTCCCACCTGCGGGCGGCGCGATGCCGATGTACGACCGATCGTTCGACGTGATGGTCAGGCCGATGGCGTGGCCCTTCTGGAACACGTAATCCACGGGCTGCATCTCCACGCGGACCCGGTACACTTCGCCCGGGGTGCCCGGCTTCGGGTTGTCGATGCCGTCCCGGTGACGAATGGAATGGACGCCGCGGTTCAGGTACACCCACGACCCGTCGGGCTGGATCTCGTACAGGTGGGCGACGACGAAGCTGTTCTCGCGCGTGGACGAGATGTACGCATCGACCGCGGGGCGCCCGACGTAATGGACGTCCTCGGCAAGCTCTTCCCCGGCGAACACGAGGCGGGAGTCGCTCTGGGAGTCGCCCACGCGGCCGCTGCGGAACCCGAAGGAATAGGAATCCTCGAAGGGGTTCTCGCGCCACGTCTGCGGTTCGGCGTCCGCGGGGGC
>JBFILE010000063.1:0-14295 GCA_041599855.1 Thermoplasmatota archaeon | reverse complement strand
GCGGTTGCCGCCGCGTCCGCCGCATGTGCCATCGACCGCTTCGCGCCCTCCCACGTCCTCCGCACCCGAAACGGTCCCCTGCGGCACGGCTCCTCTTCCGATCCCACCGAAATCCCCACGTGATCCCATGGCTTCCCGACTCCCTTCGCGACCAACTGCCGGCCCCGGTGACCTCCTCACGAACCTGACAACATTCCAGGCGGAATGCTTCCGCGCCATCGGTGAAAGCGTCCGCGTGTGGGCGGATGTGGTGGCCCCCAGATCGGCGGCATTTTCCGAGCGCGATGCATTCCGCAAGGTCGTGGCCTCCCTGGATGATGTACGCCCGGGCTTCGAGGTGTCCTACACCCGGACCGTCACCGATGACGATATCCGCGCATTCGCCGAAGCGACCGGGGACCACAACCCCCTGCATCTTGACGATGATTACGCCGCCGACACCCCGTTCGAGCGACGCATCGTCCACGGATTCCACACGGGCGCCCTCGTGTCTGCCGCTCTCGCACGGCTTCCGGGCGTTGTCGTGTACGTGACCCAGGACCTCCGGTTCCTCCGGCCGGTCCGACCCGGCGACACCGTCACGGCCCACGCCATCGTCACCGAGCGCGGCGAAGGGAAACGCAAGTGTCGTCTCGACACGTTCTGCGAACGTGACGGGGAACGCGTCCTCGAAGGGGAAGCGGTCGTGCTCCTCCTCGATGAGCCTCCTGCGCGGGCACGGGGCTTACACAACGGCTGAGCCACGTTGGTCCAGCAGTGGCGGGAATGCAACCCGTTCCCGGCAGGAGGGGTGATGTCGCTGCAGCGACCATCGTCATGCCCGCGCCGACCAAACATGGTGCAAGCCCCAGCCGCACAGGACCGCGCGGCACCCTCGCCCACGGGGCTCATCGGGCCGAACCCTTGCGCGGACCGGGGTCGTAGGAGAAATCTTGAACCATGGTTCCCGGGTTCTGGCGCCTTCGACGGGAGCGATCATCATGACGCACACTGAAGGAACCCGGGCACAGGGCGCCGACGCATGGGCCGCATGGACGGAAGCCAATCGCGCCGCAACCGAGGGGTTCACACGCGCCACAGAAGCCGGACTCGAGATGACGCGCACCATGATGGGCGCATTCCAGGCGCCCGTGAACGGGAACGGCAACCCCTCCGGTGCTGTGCCGAGGCCGACGCCGGCACCCTCGGGGCCGATGGCCACCGGCACCCCTTTCGCGCCGCCGTTCGGGAACGTCGGCGCCACATGGATGCGGATCATGCAGGAAGCCTCCGAGCGCACCCGGGAGGCCATGTCGGACGGACGGGGGATCACGCCCGACCTCTACACGGATCTTTGGACGCGCGGCGCCTCCGAGTTCGCCAAGGAGGTCCTCGAGGATCCGGCCTTCGCGCGCATGGCGGGCCAGACCGCCGAGGGCGCGGCCACGGCCCGCCACCGCATGCGTGAGGAGGGCGCGAACCGCGCCCGGGACATGGGGCTCGCGGCCCACGACGATGTGGTCGAGATCGGCGAACGCCTCATCGAACTCGAGCGACGCATCCACGATCTGACGTGGCTCATCCGGGACCATGTGGTGGACACGGGGGCGGGAACCCGGTCGAAGCGATCCGTCGCGGACTCCCAAGGCCGCGCACGGCAGGCGAAACCGGGCGGATCCGAAGGCACCGATCCGCGGACCCGGGCGGGCGGGAAATCCTCGGCCTCGGCCGCCACGGCGCCGAAGGGCAAGGGATCCACGAGTCGAGGGTCCGGGTCCACGGCGTCCTCCGCCAAGGGCCGAACCGCGAAGGATGGCGCACGGGCCTCAGGGTCCGGCGCATCCGACACGTCGGGCACGGGCTCCCGTGATTCCACGCGCGGGAGCGGAAGCGCGTGACCCCGGCAACCGTCGTGTCCACGGCTCCCGACCCGTACGAAGCCGCGGGGCGGTGGCTGCGGGCCTCCGCCGAGCTTGCCACGCGAACCGGCGACTTCCTGCGCGTCATCCAGGACCCGCCGGAAGTGGACGTCGGGGAAACACCGTGTGACGTGGTCCATCGGGACAACAAGATGCGGCTCCTCCGGTACCGGCCCCTCGTCCAATCCCGACAGGTGCGTACGCCGGTCGTCATCACGTACGCCCTCGTGAACAAACCCACCATCCTCGACCTGCAGCCGGATCGCAGCGTGGTGCGGGCCCTTCTCAAGCAGGGGCTCGACGTGTACCTCATCGACTGGGGCACTCCGAGCGAACTGGACCAGGGCCTCACCCTTGAGGATCACGTGAGCCGCTACATGCATGATTCCGTGCGACGGGCCATGGAACTGTCGGATGCTCCCGACGTCACGCTCCTCGGCTACTGCATGGGCGGGACGATGAGCGTCATGTTCGCCGCGTTCCACCCGGACCTCGTGCGGAACCTGATCCTCCTGGCGGCGCCCCTGGATTTCAGCGGCGATGACGGGGGTCTCCTCTGGAAGTGGAGTCGCCCCGAGCATTTCGACGTGGACCGGTTCGTGGATGCGACCGGGAATGTGGCACCCGAGTTCCTCAATTCCGGCTACCAGTATCTCAGGCCCGTCGAGAACACGGTCGGCAAATTCCATGGGTTCTGGCAGATGGCGGGAGACGATTCCGCAGTCGAGAACTTCCTCCGCATGGAGAAGTGGGTGAATGACGGGATCCCGGTCCCGCGGGAAACGTACCGCCAATTCATCAAGGACGTCTACCAGGAGAATCGCCTTTCGGAAGGGCTGATGATCCTCGGCCGCCGCCGTGTGGACCTTGGCACGATCACCATGCCCATCCTCGCCCTTGTCGGCGAGCATGATCATCTCGTCCCCAAGGGTGCCACGTTGCGCATCCTCGATCGCCTCCCGTCGACGGACACCACGGTATTCGACGAGCGGGCCGGCCACATCGGTCTCAGCGTGGGTTCCCGGAGCCATCGCGTCATGTGGCCCAAGGTCGCGGAATGGATCATCGAGCGGAGTTCGTGAGCAAGAGGCGGGGGCCTCCCGTTCCCCTCCATTCGTGGCTCGCGCCGGAGACGGGCTGCGAGGAGGGGACAGCGTTGCCGTGCAGGGGCGGGGATCGCGCAACGCCGGGACAAGGCGGGCGGATCCGGACGCCCGCGCGGGGGGCGGCGTACGCACCAGGCTGGGGCGCCCGCTGCCACGATCCATGCCCACCCACCCGGCATTGAACGCGGATTTCCCGCTTTGCTTCGAATCCTTTATGTATTCTCACATGAACGAACCAATCGGACAAGTCGGCCATGGGCCGAAGGCCGTGGGGCCACCGGGGGAACGAATCGTGAATCTGCCCTACCTGCTTTCTGCACCGCACACACACTCGAACCAGACGATCCAAGCCGCGAGTCGCCGGCCTGCGGTCCCGGACCGACGCCACGCCGACCGACCGGATGCGCCGATGCGTCAGGCAGCAAGCGGGGGAGATCTGGGGCAGGGCAATGTCCTGAACGCGTTTGCAACGGCACCGACCTCGCCGCTGACGGACGCGTGCGTCGGTGGCTTGGCCACGGGGGGAATCTGACATGACCCGGGGCATCCACGCGGCAATCATCGCCCTTGCGATGATGACAGTTGGATTGACGACGGGACTTGCATCCGATGCGACGGATGTGGATGGCGACGGGTACACGGCGGCCGAGGAGATCATGGCCGGAAGCGACGTCAACAATCCTCGCTCGACCCCGATCAACGTGGATGGTGACGCGTTGCCGGACGCGGCCGACCCGGCACCCCGGACATTCGGATCCGCGTCGATCACGATCACGAGCCCGTCGTCCCCTGCGTACCTCTCGGGTGCCGGGGCCGCTTCCCTCACCCTTACCCACGACCTCGCATACTCGGCACCGAGTCCCAAACCGTTGGGCATCCAGTACTGGATGAACGCCACGGGCGCCGCAGGCGCGGTTCCGGTGGCCACCCGGTCCATCACCACATCGATGCTGTCCGATTCATGGACGGTTCCCTTCGACACGGCGGCCTTTGCGGAAGGCGCGTACACCTTCACGGTGGATGCACGGTTCGCATCGAGCCTATCATGGTCCACGGTGTCGGCGTCCTTCCCCGTCGTCGTCGACCGAACGGCCCCCACAAGCAGCTTGACGACCCTTCCCGAATTCTTCCGGTCCTCCTCCCTGAGCGTCGGTTGGACCCGCTCGGATGCCACGAGCCCCGTCACATGCACCACCGTGTACGTGAGCGGACCCGACGCCCCGTCCGACCTCGGATGCATCGCCGGAACCAGCGTCCCCTTCCAACCGACCGCAGAAGGCCTGTTCACCTTCACGACACGTGCCGTGGACGCGGCAGGCAACGTCGAGGCCGCCGCAGGAGCATCGACCGCGACCGCCACCTACGACATCACGCCCGCGGTGCTCGCAGTGGCACCCATGCCGGCCCGCGGCTACGCGGTAGGTGATGCACTCCGTGTGTCCTTCACGGCGAGTGAGCCCGCGGGGACCCCAGCGCCGACGGCGAAACTCGGCTCGCGGACGATTCCGTTCAACGCGACGGCGAGTTCGGGAAACACATTCGTCTTCGATACCGCCATTGTTCCCGGGGACGGGAATGGATTCCGCGCCGTCACGTTCACCCACAAGGACCGCGCCGGAAACACTGCGACGGATGGCTCCCTCAATGTCCTTGTGGACCAGGTGGCCCCGGTCCTGACCCTCTCCCTCTCCCCGTCCAGTGGTCGCGTGGGGACGGTCATCGAGGCCACGGTCACGGCGGACGAGGCTCTCCGTGCCCCACCGTCGGTCACCCTCGGGGGCCGCGCGTTCGTGGTCGATGCCACCCGCACCGCCGATGATTTCACAACCACCGTCCTCACCCTCACCATCCAGGAAGCCGACGAGGAAGGAAGCCATGTCGTGTCGGCGTCGGGAGCCGACCTTGTCGGCAACCCGAAGACGGCGACCCGGGCACTGACCCTCGATTTCACGCCCCCGTCCACGACAGCCGCCATCGAAGGGAATCCCGGGCCCCATTCACGTGCGCAGGCCCTCAGCATCGTCGTCGCACGTGGCCCGGACGCGGACAGTGTGAAACTGGAGCGATCCACCAACGGCGAGCCGTGGGCCCTGGAAGCAATCCTCACGACCGATTCCTACCTGTTCGTTCCCGCCGACGGCCACACCTACGCATTCCGGACGATCGGAACCGACCGGGTCGGGAACGTCGAAACCGATGTGCCGGAAGAGGGCGACGTCTCGATCCTGATCGACCACACGGCACCCGTGGCCGCCATCGGCGACCTGCCCGGGCGCATCCCGACCCGATCGTTCCCGGTGACGTGGGCGTCCAGCGATGCCACGAGCGGCGTGGCCCACGTGGAACTCTGGTACCGCAGTCACGGCCATCCCGCCCGACCGTTCTCGACCGTATCCGGGGCGACCGACGCTGAACCCTTCACCACGGGAGGCACCACGTTCGCCCATCCTGTTGACGGGTGGATCGACCTCTGGGTCATCGCCGAGGACCGCGCCGGCAACCGGCAGGTACTCGACGCGGCCGCTCCCCATGCACGCGTCCTCATCGATACGGATCCGAACGCGGACGAGGATGATGACGGCTACCCGGATGGCGACGAATGGGCGAAGGGCTCGGACCCTCACGACCATTACTCGACCCCGCAGGATGTGGACGGTGACGGGATCCCGGACGTGATCGAGCAGTTCATCGACATCACCGTGACCGGGTTTTCGTACGTCCGCGATGCACATCCACTCGGTGAGGACGAGACCGTCTCCGCCGTGAACCACCATGGCGACACCGGATACCATCGACGGGTCCCCGACGCGGCATCCTGGAGCGAGATCCGCGTCCACAACGCCGTGGTGTACGCCGGGTTCCCCGTGGTTGCTCCGCACCCGGACAACGGGAAGGTGCTCCTTGTGCTCGCGCGGGATCCGGACGGGAACGTGCAGGTCACCGTCGGCGATGTGACGAACCCCCTCGATCCCCGACATGATCTTCTCACGGGGCCGGGCACGGTGGCTCCCGCAAGCCCCGTCTCCATGGAGGGCGGCATCATCCTGATCCGGATCTCGGAAGGGGTCACGTACCGGATCGATCCCTTGGCGCCCGACGGGGACTTCGACGGGGACGGCTATTCCCTCCAGGAGGAACTCATTCGCAACAGTGATCCATTCTGGGCGCAATCAACGCCTGCCTCCGATGACGACGGCGACGGCATGCTGAACGAGCAGGAACAGAGTCGCGTCCACGCGATCTTCCCTGAACTCTGAATGTCCGACCCCATCCGATCATCGGCCTTCAAACCGACACACCTCGTCAAGGACGATTCCACCATGCGGTATTCCCCATCCCTCACGCCGATATGCGCCATCATTGTTGTCACGCTCGTCCTTGCCGCCCCCGTGGCGCAGGCGGCGCAGGTCACGTTCCATCTGCGCGATGCTGCCACGGGCACGACCCCATCCGGCAAACTCATGACGAGCGGGGCGGTCGGGTCCACCACCCGGACGATGACGCTGGATCCGGTCGCACCATCCCAGGACTGGTGGGGGCCGGCGGCCGTGGGCGCGGTCACGATTGCGGGCACGTTCGAGATCGACCTCTTCCTCCAGATGACGAGGCCCACCGGGGGCTCCGTCACGGTCACGGTGAGCCTTCTCCACTTCGACGCCGACGGATCCGGCACTTCCGTGGTCTCCACGACCGCACCCTCGAGTTTCACGGTGCCGGTTGCGGGTGCCGATGACCTCGGTTTCGTGAAGCGGGATTTCTCGCTGACGCCGCAGTCCGGACTCGTCGTGGACGTGGGCGACCGCGTCGGTGTCCGAGCCCTCTATTCCCAGAACGGCGGCATCGGGAATGGCAACGTCGTGGTCGCCTACGACAATGGGGCCGTGGACGCGAACGTGATCGTGCCCGACCATGGGCCTCCCTCGTATCCGACACCGTCGCCAACGGCGTTCATGCTGTTCGCGGTGGGCGCCCTCGGCTGGGTCGGTCTTGCAGCGATGCGCCGTCACGCGGGCGCCCGAGACGGATCGGGGTCATCACCGTAGGTTCTGGCATTCCCTCGCCGGGCGACCGACCACGGGGTTTCGTGAGGGGTTTCGCGTTTCGTCCTGTCACCGGCCGGAGGGGGAACCGTTGAAGACGTATCACCCCGTGTGGGGTACCATGGTTCGGCTCCGTGCAGTGCATTTCGCGGCGTTCATCGTCCTCATGATCACGATTCCCTCCGTGTCGGCCGCCGGGGCCACGTTGTACCTGGAGGATGGTCCCGGCCCGACCGGAGGCAGCCGCCTCATGGGGATGACGGGTCCGGCAACGGCGACGGCACAGACCGTCACGTTGGATGCCGGGTCCGGTTTCTTCGACTGGTTCGGGCCTGCCGCATCCGTCGCCGAAGCCCTTCCGGGTTCCCAGACCTTCACGGTGGACCTCTGGTACCAGTTCACCCTCCGGAACACCCTGAGCACCGCAAGCATCGACATCATCCTGATCAAGTACCAGGGAGTCAACAAAGTCGTGGCTCCCGTCGTGGGCGCCTCCGGCAGCATCGGGAAAGGACTCGGCGACGCTGCGGATCCCTCGGTCACGAATGCCCAGGTGACCTTCCAGCTCGCGGCCAACCTTGCCCTCGCCGTCGGTGACCGGGTCGGCATCCGGTTGTCCTTCGATGAGAACATCGCGGAAAACCGCGCGGTGGTGCATTTTGCCTCCACCGGGGCACCATCCTCCTTGGCGCTCCCGTCGGGAGCCTATTCGTACCCGACCCCTGAGGTTGCGGCATTGATCACCTTCGCGGTGGGCATGGTCGGCATCCTCGTGGTCCGATCGCGACGCGAAACCGGGTGACACAGGAAGGCGCAGCGGCAGGGATGTCGGCGCGATTCACCCCACTCCGTACACGAACGCCTCCCGTACGCGGCTCCGATGGACGCGGAGCCACGTCGGCGAACCTGTCCGTCCCCCGCGCATCCCACATTCCTTCCTATCGACGGCCCCCGCGCAATCCCCACGCCACGACGACTCCCGGAACCGTGACGCTTGTCGTGAGGACCATCCAGCCCGCCAACCCCTGGGCCATGAACATCTCGGCGACAAGGGGTTCCGCTTCGGCGTCCGGCAATCGGAAGAGGCGCGCCCCGAGGCTGCCGATGAAGTCGCGAAGAACCGCGTCGTGGGCTGCATGGGACCCGTTCGGTGGCACCTGGATTTCCGCGCGCACCCATGTCGCGCGCGTGGGACTGTGCCACGTTTCCTCGACGACCCAGAACGTGTACGCGAGCCGCCGCTCCTCGACGGCGCCGTCGCCTCCGACGCGCTCCACAAGGATGCGGGTCATGGGCAGCGCTTCGGGAACGAGCCCGCGCACCGGACTCGCGGAACGATTCAAGGGGACCATGACAGCATCCTCCTCGATCGGTTCCATCCCCAGTACCGCGCGGTAGCTCGCGCCGAGACTGTGGAAGACGTTCACCTGGCGCGTTTCGAGCATGAAGACGTTGAGGGGTGTGTAGAGGCCGGGCGTGAAGTAGGAGCGTACGGCGAGCGCATCCGCGCCGTAATAATTGGCGACACCCGGCCAACGGCCGGTGCCACTTTCGTCGGGGCCCGAGGTCCAGTTCGCGAATCCTTCGGGCAGCCCGTGGCCTCCCCCCACCTCCAGGAAGCCGCTCAGGGGCACGGCATCGCCCGACCTCCCGGTTGCAAAGGTGTCCACGTACGTGGTGGAGGAACCGACCAGGGTCGAGGGCGTGGACAGGAGGATGACGAAGACGAGCGCAAGGCCCAGGATCCCGATCCCGGCAATCACGTGACGCGAGCGTGGGTCAAGCACCGGGTCCACCCCCTTGGCCGTGGGCGGCGGGGGAACTCCGCGCCGGGTCCAGCGGCAACTGCCCGGCCAGGGTCAGGAGGAGTGCGAGTCCGGCGAGGAACAAGGCGATTCCGCTGGCCTCGTGGAAGATGCCAAGAGCGGTATCCGGGCTCGTCCAGGTGGCCAGGATGACGGTGCCGGCGATGCGCACGGCATTCAGCGCGAGGCTGACGGGCCCGACGGCGAGGGCCATGAGCACGCGGGCCCGGGGCGCGAGATTGCGAACATCGCCAAGGATGAGGGCGAGGGCGAGGAGGCTGAGGAATCCGCTCATGCCGCTGCACATGGGCTCCACGTCGAACAGGAAGCCCCCGCTCGCGATCCGGGTTCCGGAGCGGGCGGCATCGAATCCGAGGGCTCCCACAAGGAGGGTTGCGAGGGACGCGCTCCACTGCTGGAGCGCGCCCGTGATCACGTCCACGCCCGGAAGGGGGACGACGACGAGGGGGAGGAGTGCGGGGAAGGTCATCCGACGTGCCAGGGCAGGGGAATGGAACGCCGCAGCGCCCCCGAGAAGGACGAACGGGATGCCGGCAAGGGAGATCAGGGGGTCGTGTCGCGCATGCCCCACGGCCGCCGTGACGGCGCCCATCCCCAGGATCGCGAGTCCCCGCCTGCTCGGGTCGCCCGCGATCCGGGGCGCGCGGGCGAGGGCGCGGGACCCGAGCCAGATGGAGGCGCCGACGACGAGGAACCCGTGGGTGTATTGCGGGTTCCCGACCCACGCGGTGCCGACCCAGCGGATGGCCCCTTGGAACAGGAGGGCGGCGAGGATGGCCACGACGGCGGCCAGGGCCAACGTCGCCGGGGCGATTCGGGGGACCACGAGGTCGCATGACCGTGCAGGTGGGATTTCAAAGGATCGGGGGCGGCAGGTTCCCGCCCTTCGGTGGATCCCACGGATTCACGGGGCGGCCACCGTGGCCCACGCCCGGACCAGGACCGCCACGACCCCGCCGATGACTGCGGGCAGGATGCTGCCTGCCCGAAGACTGCAGAGGGCCCATGTGACGCCTGCCGTGACCCCGATGGCCAACGCCTGCGGTCCTGGGCCGAGGACGGCGAACAAGGCCCCCGTGAATACCCCGCAGATGGCGATCGCGCCCCCTTCGGAGAAGGCGTCCCGCGACCAGACGAGCAGGGGCCCGAAGAGGAGCCATGCGTTCACCATGGCCATCGTGACGAGAAGCAGGACGGGCGCCATGGCCAACTTCGCGGCCGGCAGGATCGATGTGGACGGCAATCCGCCGGCATCCATGGCGACGAGGCCAAGGATGCCGCCGACCCCTGCCGCGCCCACCGTCCACAGCCAGCCGTTGCGGACGGGCAGGATCAGGAGCCCGTCGTCACGGGACGGCTGCAACACCAGCGCGAGGATGATCGCCGCCACATACGTGGCCGTAGCAGCCTGGATCCACGCGGGGAATCCGGCCCCGGTCGATGACGTGGTGCCGAGGGCCACGTGGATGGCGGAGGCCGCAGGAGGAATCGCAAGCGCGATCAGGAGCCGGCGCGGGGTGTCATCGGCGAGCCAGACGATTGCGAACAGGGGAACCGCAGCTGCAGCCACCATGAATGCAGTCGCCAGTGAAGGCTCGACCAACGCGGCCATGAGCAAGGAAAGCGTGCCTGCCACGACCACCGGCAACGAGGCGTCATCCGTCATGGCCCGCGTCCTCCTCGTCGAACCCGTGGACGGCAACGAGGATGGCCGTGGCTGCTGCAGCCGCAAGGATCATCACATCGAGGGCACGGGGTCCTCGCAGGTAGCTCGCTCCGAGCTCCCATGCGCGAAGGAGGAGGAACACCAACGATACCACGACAAGGCTCGCAGCCACGGGGCGCCATCCCGGCATGAGCGGCGTGCGCGCCACCATCTGCCGCTGGGTGAGGAAAAGGTCCACGAGGAACAGGACGGCGATCGCCACGGCCCCCGCGACCACGAGATCCCACGGTTCGTACACGGAGCGCACCACGATGTCGCCGGCGCCGAAGATGGCGACCGCGAGGACGGCAACGAGGCCCAACTGGGGGAAATTCCGCTGGCGGGCGATGGCGGCCAAGCCAAGGCCCACGATGGTGATGGGAAGCGCCGCGTCCGTCCGCGTGGGAAGGAGGGCAACCAAGGCGGCGACGCAAATCGCGGCCAATGTGAACCGCGCGCCGATCCTCATCGGGTCGCCTCCTGTTTTTGACGACCCCGCGCACCCCGGCCCCGGTCGCCGTGGCCGGTGCGGCTTGCGGCAAGGATGGCTGCGCCGGTGGCTTCCGGATGGACGAACACCGGCACCGCCCGCAAGGCCTGCAGGGTCCGCGCCGACCGGTCGCGGGTGACCTCTTCCCGGTACGCGTTCTCGAAATCCCGGGCCCGCGGGCGGGTCGGTGCCTGAAGGTAGCTGGAGCCCGGGAGGATGACCGGGAGGATCCGGTGTTGTTGGCGTCCAAGGCGGCCGAGGGCGCTCATGGTCGCATCGGGGGCCACCTCAAGGTCACTCAGCACAATGGTGAACAGGCTCCCGGATGCGCGGCGGCGCGTGGCCCGGACGACGGCTTCCATGATGCCGCTGGTGGTGCGGGATCGGGGTGCCGAGGCCACGGTTTCGGAGCCGAATCCACCGACCCGTCTCAGGAACGCCTGCTCCATGAGGTCCGGGCGCGGCGCATGGATGGCGCCGACATCGGGCCGGCGCCGCATCTTCAGGTTGCCCGGCAGGTCCACGAGGAGGTCGGCCACCCGCCGCGGCGTGCTGGGGTCCCGTGACGGCGGCAGTTCCGCGAGGACACGACCCTCGTCGTGGACGATGATGCCCACTGCATAGCTGCGTTTGTTCGCCACTTCAGTGGTCTGGAACGTCAATTCGGCCGCATGGTCAAGCTTGCTTCCCACGATGCCGCCATCGAAGCTCACGCGCGCCCGCATGGTCCGACTGGCATCGATGAGGATGATCACCGTCGCTTCCAGTTCGCGCTCGAAGGTCTTCGTGAGGATCTTGTTGAATCGGCTCACACTTTTCCAATCCACATCACGGAGGCGGTCGCCCGGGGCCCACGGGCGCAGCCCTTCAAATTCGAACTCCTTGAACACAAGGCCGAGCGGATGGGCCGTGGTCGCTTCAAGGGGCTCCTTGTGGGCGAGGATCCGGCTCTTGCGGAAACTCTCGCTTGAGGCATGGACCCGGAGGGCCAACGGTGCCGGGAGGGTGCGGCGCGTCTGGAACATCCCCCGCGCATCGGTCAACGTGATCGTGACGGCGCCGGCATCGAGGACGCCGCGTTCCGTGAATGCGAGGGTGGTCCTCCAACCTTCCGGAACACGACCGCGCGCGAGGGACCCCAGCGTGCCGCCGATCGCAAGGCTGCCCTCGGGCACGCCGTCCTCTGCGTCCACCGTGATGCCGGCACCCACGACCCCCTCCATGGTCGTGACCATGGTGGCGGGATCATCCAGGTGGAGGACGGGTTCCACCATCTCCCGGGACGCCTCCAGTTTCGTGGCGGCGAACCCGCGTGCCGCAGCGCGGTGGGCAAGGACATGGAACAGGACGACGCCCACCGCGACCAATGCCGGGAGAAGCGTCCGGGCCACATACGCGTAGAGGACGAGGACGCCAGCGGATGCAAGGAGCAGCCGGGCCGTTCGCGTCTTCTGCACCGGAATCAGTCCCTCGGGGATTCGCTTTCGAAGTCGTCCTCGCCCTTCGGTACGGGAGTGGCGTTCACGATGTCGCGCAGGACGAGGTCGCCGGTCGCCCCCTGCACCTCCGCATCGACATCCAGGATCAGGCGGTGGTTGAGGACGCGGGGGGCGATCGCCTTGACATCATCGGGCAGTACGTAGGTGCGACCCCGGACCAACGCGAGGGCGCGGGCTCCGGCCAGCATCTGCTCCATGGCCCGGGGACTGGCGCCCAGGATGACCCGGGCATCACTTCGGGTGGCGAGTGCCACCGCATGGACATACCGGAGGATCGGTTCGGACACATGCACGTTCGAGACCGCCTGCTGACCGGCCAGGATGTCGCTCGGCTTCAACGCGGTCATGATCTGTCCGGGATTTCCGAGCTTGCCCTGGAGCATGAGGAACTCGCTCTCCACGTCCAGGTAGTCCATGCGCGTGCGGATCATGAACCGGTCGAGTTGAGCCTCGGGAAGGCGATACACCCCTTCCACGTCGACCGGGTTCATGGTGGCGATCACCATGAACGGATCCATGAGGGGGCGGGTGCGGCCTTCGATGGTGGCCTGCCGTTCCTCCATGGATTCCAGGAGCGCGCTCTGGGTCTTCGGCGGCGCCCGGTTGATCTCGTCGGCAAGGAGGAGGTTCGCGAACACCGGGCCTTCCCGGAGTTCGAATTCCTGGGTCTTCTGGTTGAAGAAGTAGTGGCCGGTGATGTCGGCGGGCAGGACATCCTGGGTGAACTGGATCCGACGGAAATCGAGACCGGTTCCCGTCGCGAATGTCTTCGCCATGGTCGTCTTTGCGATACCGGGCACCCCTTCAAGCAGGATGTGCCCGCGGGCGAGGAGGGCCACGAGGAGGTCGTCGATGACGTCGTCGTATCCTGTGATGACGCGCGCGAGAGCAACCCGCAGGTTTGCGATGGCGTCGGCAATCGGTTGGGGCGTCTCGCGAGCGTTGGACAAATCATCATTCATGCGGGGCTCTCCAGCGATGGTCGATCTCGGTCAAAACCGTTTCATCCCAATCCGGGTGCCGTTCACGGACCCGGGCCAAGGCACGTGCAAGGCGGGATTCCTCATCCTCGGTCTCCGGCGGCAGTACGCGGGAGATGACCTGCGCAAGGACCACCCGGCCGCGACGCCATGCCAGAGGCGCCGCATCGGTCGCGTACACGAGGAATCCCACAAAGGCGACTCCGGCAAGAATGCTCCGCTCCCCCGGTGCGAGGTCCCGCAGGCTTGCACCCATGAACGCGACCGGATCGAAGTAGTCCCGGTGGCTCTCGTCGATGAGGACGTGGTTCCGCCCCTGGGTCGCATAGGCGATGAGGTTCGACACGAGCCTTTCCGCATCGCCGAGTTCACGCTGGCCGTTGATGAGGAGGCTCGGCTCGGAAAGGAGCACGATGAACCCTTGGCCCACGGGTTCCACGGCAAGGAACGCATGGGGCCCGTCCGTGTTCTCGTCCTTCAGCATGTTGCCGTTCGTGTCCAGCCAACTCGCATTCACGGTCCACGCGAGTTCCGTTGCCCGCGGTCCGGCCTGGATGGCTGTCGGGTAGTTGAGCAGCACGTTGGTGACGTTCCGCGTCAACGGATGCGGCTGGAAATCGAGGGCAACGATGAAGGCGGGCCTCTTCGAGAACGCCAGGTCCATGAGGGGTCGTCCATCGAACCGCGAGCCGGCGCCCACGGCCTCCAGGAATTCGTTGCCGGTGCCGAAATCGTCGGCGAGGACCACAAG
>JBFILE010000062.1:0-14387 GCA_041599855.1 Thermoplasmatota archaeon | reverse complement strand
TGACTTGTCACTTATTCCAAAGACCCATTAACTTTTTCCTCGTCATGTATGCGGTGCGGCGGGTGCGCGTCGTAGTCGAGTGATCCCGGTCCCTCCATGTGCGGTGCCACGTGCGAGTGGCTGCCGAACCAGGGGCTTGGGCGGTCGGACTATTTGCGTCCCAACCGCCGCTTCACATCATCCGATGCAACCTTCCCCTCCTTCCGTTCGCCCGCGATGATCGCGCTCGCTTCCGGCTGGCCGGCACCCAACCCACGCGCGGCGTCCTCCGCCATGCGCGCCTGCATGTCATCGCCTGCGGCCCGCCACTGGCTCCGCGCCCGGAACCACGCACTCCGCGCCGTCTCCTGCCACAGGATGCCGCCCTTCTGAACCCGGGCTTCAAGAAGGGTCGCAACTGCGCTGTACAATTCGGCGGCCTTCCGGTACTCGTCCTTCGCCGCCGTGGCATCGCCCGTGGGGCCGCCACGTTTGCGCCCCGACAGCATGCCCCCGTGGAGAAGCGCTGCGATGATCCCGTCCGCGACCAGGGATTCACGCGGCGAGTGCTCGGGATCGGCCCACGCCGATTCGAACGCGGCAAGGAACCGGGGCGCGAGGGTTTCCGCCTGCTCCGTGGTGTCCTCGGCGTCCAGGAGGGGTTCGCGGGCGTCGATGACCGAGGCCAGCAACCCGCGGATGTCGGCGGGCACGGCGTCCTCGGCCTCCGCCATGAATCCGGATGCCGCGCCGGCATCCTCGTCGCGGCCTTCCAGGTTCTCGTACGCGCGGAACAAACCCTGGGCGATGAGGGCGCGCTCCACGGGCTCCGGCACGTCCTTCAGTTCCTCGTAGAGGTCGGCCGCCCATTCGTACGCACCGTAGAGGTCGGCTTCGAGGGCCTTGATGAGGTCGCTCATGAAGGAGGCTGGGAATGGGCTCGGGCTGTTTCATGGTTGCCCCCGGCAGCGGGATGCGACTGGCGGCGCGCGGGCGCGCGGAAAAAAAGGGGAGGCGCGGCCCACGCCGCGCCCGTGCTCGTTCACCCGAGGAGCGGCTGACCGTTCACGTACACGTCGTAATGGCACGTGCTTCGGCTCACGACCTTCACGTCGCCCGCCGTCATCTCCCAGTAGCGGTACATGCAGTTCACGGGGCCGGGGCCGCTCGTGCCGATGTCGATGAGGTCGATGCCGTCGCCGCGTTCCACGGAGTACTCGCACGAGGAGCGGCTGACGACCTTCACGACGCCCGCGTTGACTTCCCAGTAGCGCTCCATGCACTGCATCTCAGGCTCCTTCACATCGACGCACGTGTACTGGTAGCTGAAGCAGAACGTGCCCGGGCACGTTTCATCCACCAGGTTCGAGCACCGCGGAGGCGTCGGGATGCCGGCGGATGCGGCAGGGACGAAGGCGGCGAGAACGGTCGAAAGCATGGCGACAGCAACGAGGGTGGTCATGGTTTTTCTCAAAAGGGTCATCCTCCGCGCCGTGGAAGGAGCCATGCAACTTCAAGGCTGCGGGGACTGGTCCGGCCGCTTCGCGAAACGTCCGGATCGGCCGCTGGTGCGGGCCTCAGGAAGGTCCGGGTCGCGGAACCGGGTACGGCGGAACGAACCGCAGACTTATGAGGCGGCGCACTCTCGACATCGCCATGGCTCCCGCCCAGGAAGACGCTGACGACCTGGCGACGCCGGGTTTCCTCGGTCGCGCGATCCGCTTCAGCCTGGGCGTTTTCACACTTACGCTGCTCGATGGACCCACGGGCCCCCTTGGCGCTGCAGCCGCGGCACGGTTCCCCGTGACGAGTGGCGGATTCTGGATCGCCATCGCCGCCCTCACGGTGGTCACGCCGTGGGTGGTGAATGAACTCCTCGGAAAGGACTGGGGAGTCCGTCCCAGCATCGTGGCATGGCTGGGTGCCGCTCTCGCCGCGGCCGCGGGATGGGGCCTCACCGGAGGCCCACTTGCGTGGCCTCTCGGCGTGTACCTTGCCGCGTGGACCACCGTGTTCGTTGTGCTGTTGGCGCCTGCCTTCATTCTCGCCGCCCTCCTCGGAACGCCAGGGTGCGAGATGCGGAGCTACGCGCATCTGAAGGCGAGACTGACAGGTGGTGACCCTGGGGCCGTGACGTGCCCCGGGGGCATCGATTTCCTCGACCATGTGCGATTCACGAAGTGACGGATCAGCCGCATGCGACCCCCTGTCCGGAGGGAAGTCCCCGGGTCCGGCAAGCTGCGTAATGCTGCCACGCCGTCCGCTGCGCGCCCCCCTCCCCGCTGGGGGAAACCGTTTTCCCCGTCCCCCCCGTTCCGGCGGCCGGGCGAGAGCATGGCGAAACGAGTGGTGAAGCTCAACGTGAACGGCGTCGATCGGGAACTCCTGATCGAGCCGATGGACGTCCTCCTCGACGTTCTCCGGGATGACATCAATCTTACCGGGACGAAACGCGGCTGCGACATGGGCACCTGCGGATGCTGCACCGTCCTCGTGGACGGCGAAGCCCGCCTCTCGTGCCTGACCCTTGCCGCCACCATGGAAGGGACCGGGATCACGACGATCGAAGGCCTCGGATCCTCGGACGCCATGAACCCGGTCCAACGCGCCTACTACGAGGAAGGCGGCAGCCAATGCGGCTTCTGCACCCCCGGATTCGTCATGGCGACCATGGACCTCCTGAAGACCACGCCGAACCCGACGGACACCCAGATCCGCGAAGGCCTCTCCGGGAACCTGTGCCGGTGCACCGGGTACATCAAGATCTTCGACGCGGTCCGCCGCGCCGCCCTCGAGATGCGCGCGCCCGACCCCGACACCCTCACCGCTGAACCCGTTGTCCCCGCCCACGCCGTCACCGTGCAGGGCCCGAGCGGCAACGGCGGCTCCGGCAAGGCAACGAAGGAGGTCGCCCAATGACCATGCCGGAGCCCCTCCCGGACGAGCGCAAGCGCGTCGTCGTGAAGGAGGACAAGACGAAGAACTGGGAAGCGTATCGCGACCCCCTCCCGAAGGACCAGCACCCCCATTACCCCAAGAACGGGCTCAAGGTCCTCGGCACATCCAAGCCTCTCGTCGACGGCCCCATGAAGGTCACCGGGGAAGCCGTCTACACGGACGACATCTCCTTCCCCAACATGCTGTACGCGAAGATCCTGCGCTCGCCCCACGCCCACGCGCGCATCCTCGCCATCGATGCGTCCAAGGCCCTCGCGTACCCCGGCGTCGTCGCCGTCATCACCGGGTACGACGCACCCGGCGGCAAGTTCGGCGTCCTCCCCCTCACGAAGGATGAGGAAGCCCTTGCCACGGACCGGGTCCGTTTCATCGGGGACGCGGTCTGCGCCCTCGCCGCGGAAACCGAACGCGCCGCCATCGAAGCGCTGCACCTGATCGAGGTCGAATACGAGCAACTCGCAAGCCATCAGGACCCCAAGAAGGGACTGAGTGCTGTCGAGGACAAGATCCATCCCGAGATCGGGATCGACGACTCCAACGTGCAGAAGCACGTGGACCAGGAGTTCGGCGACATCGACGACGCCCTCACCGGGAGCCCCCTCGTCCTGCGCGAACACTTCCAGTTCCGCGGCGTCACCCACGCCTTCACCGAGCCCCACGCCGTCATCGCCCACTACTCGCCTGACGAGCGGCTCACCGTCTGGAGTGCGACGCAGGTGCCTTACTACGTGCACCGCGCGCTTGCGGACGTGACGGAGCTCCCCATGCACGCCATCCGAGTCGTGCGCCCCAAGGTCGGCGGCGGATTCGGCGGCAAGAGCGACCCCTTCCCCCACGAGATGGCGTGCGCCCTCCTCGCCATGAAGACGCGTCGCCCCGTGAAGATCCTGTTCGACCGCGAGGAATCATTCCTCAGCGGACGACACCGCCACCCCACGGAAACCGACATGGCGATGGCCTTTGATTCCGACGGCACCGTGAAGGGCTTGGAAATCGGGGCAGTCATCGACGGCGGCGCATTCGCGTCCTTCGGCATCATCAGCACCTACTACAACGGCGTCCTCTCCATGGGTCCGTACAAGGTGCCCACGTTCCGGTACCGCGGACGCCGCGTGTATACCAACAAGGTGCCCGCGGGCGCCATGCGCGGCCACGGCGCCGTGAACAGCCGATGCGCCGTCGAAGTCCTCCTCGATCAGGCGGCGGAACGCCTCAACATCGACCCGTTCGACCTCCGGCTTAAGAACCTGATGCCGTCGTACTCGCATACCGTGAACGACTTCCGCATCACGTCCAACGGCCTGCGCGAATGCCTGGAACGGGTGCGCGTGGCAAGCGACTGGGACAACAAGTACCGGCAGCTTCCGAAGGGCAGGGGAATCGGCCTCGGCTGCGGCTTCTACATCTCCGGGTCGAACCTCCCCATCCACTGGGACATCGAACCCCGCCGCTACCCGCAGAGCACCGTCCATCTCAAGATCGACATGGATTGTGGTGTCACCGTCCACACGGGAGCCGCGGAGATCGGCCAGGGAAGCGACACGGTCGCCGCCATGGTCGTCGCCGAAGTCCTCGGCATCAGCACCCATCGGATCCGCGTGAAGAGCGGGGACTCCGACATCGCGCCCATCGACCTCGGGAGCTACAGCAGTCGCGTCACCTTCATGATGGGGAACGCGGCCCGCCGCGCCGCCGAAGGGATGCGGGATCAACTCGTGGCCGCCGCCGCGCGCCTCACCGGACACCCCTCGGAAGCGTTCGTCCTTCAAGGTGAAGAACTCGTGAACCTCGCGAATCCGGAAGCGTGCGTGCGCTTCGACGACGCCGTCCGCGAAGCCATCGCAGGCAGCGGGGCCCTCCAGAGCAAGGGCACCTTCACGTCCACGCCCATGGGCGGGAAGTTCAAGGGCGCCACCGCGGGCCTCGCTCCCGCATACAGCATGAACGCGTATGTCGCCGAAGTGGACGTGGACATCGAGACCGGCCACTGGCGCTGCGAGAAGGTGTGGGCCGCCCACGACTGCGGGAAGGCCCTGAACAGGCTTTCCGTGGAAGGTCAGATCGAGGGCAGCGTCCACATGGGCCTCGGCCAGGTCCAGACGGAAACCCTGGAATTCCACTTTGGGAACCTCCGGAACCCGAACTTCCTCGAATACAAGATCCCGACCTCGATCGAGATGCCGGACGTGGAAGTCATCATCGTGGAATCCAACGACGCGGAAGGGCCATTCGGTGCGAAGGAAGCCGGGGAAGGCCCACTCCTCCCCATCCTGCCCGCTGTCGTGAACGCCCTCTACGATGCCGTAGGCGTGCGGGTGAACCAGCTTCCCATCACGCCCGACCGGTTGTACGATGCCATGCAGCGCGAGGAAGTCCGGCTCGCGAAGGAATCGGCGAAGCGCGGACCGGGCATTGCGAGCCCGCCGGGCGCGCGCCACCAGGAGGTGGCCTGAATGAGCATGCTTCTCCCCCGCTTCGAACTGCACGAGCCCGAGACGATCGAGGAGGCCGTCGCGCTCTCCAAGGAATTCAACGGATCGAGCGACTGGCTCGCAGGCGGCACGGATCTCCTGCCCAACTACAAGTGGGGCCTGAACTCGAAGCCGCACGTCATCAGCCTCCACAAGATCGCTGCACTAAGGGAAGCCACCGCGACGCGGATCGGGGCATTCACGCGGCTCGTCGAACTGGAACGGAGTCACGAGTTGAAGACGAAGCTTCCGGTGATCCCCGCGACTGCGGCGCTGGTCGCAAGCCCACTCATCCGGCGGTCCGCGACCGTGGGCGGGAACCTGCTTCTCGACAACCGGTGTTTCTACTTCAACCAGAGTTTCCACTGGCGCGAAAGCAAGGGGTTCTGCCTGAAGGCCGATCCGGAGGTCCCGCTCGGCCGGCGGGCGCTGGACGGGGAAACCGTCGCCTCGGGCCTTCCCGTCACGACGGCCACGAAGTGCCTCGTGGTGTCGAATCCGACGAAGTGTTACGCGACTTTTTCAGCCGATTTGCCGGCGCCGCTCATCGCGATGGATGCCGAGTACGAACTTGCCGGGCCCGAAGGCGTGCGGCGCGTTCCTGCGGTGGACTTCTACACGGGAGATGGCATCGAGCGGAACGTGAAGAAGCCCGGGGAACTGCTGACGTTCGTGCACATTCCCGAGGCCGCGCAAGGGATGCGGTCGGCGTACGAGAAACTGCGCCTCCGGGATTCGTGGGACTTCCCCGAGCTCGGGGTGGCGGCGTCGATCCGGGTTGCGGATGACGGGAAACTGGAGGCGTTCAAGCTCGTTGCGAACGCGCTTGAGATGGTTCCTGTCGTGCTCGATGACCTTGGTGCATCCGCGATCGGGTCCGTGCTCGACGATGCCGGGATCAAGGAGATTGCGAAGGCTGCCGAAGGGCGCGTGCGGCCCGTGCGGAACACGTTCTACCCGCCGGCGTACCGGAAGCGGATGACGCGGGTGTTCGTGGAGCGGGTGCTGCGCGGGCTCGTCGGGTCATGAGAGGGCGTGCTGGTCGATTTCGGGCCATGGCCCCATTCGGCTGTTGACGCTCCCGGCTCCATTCATGGCGTGATCTCGGGCTGAGTGGCTTGTAGTTGGCGCGCGGTCACCCGGCCATGCTTCACTTCGAAGAAGGGCCAACCGCCTGGTCGGGGATGTCCGGTTCCCGCGTCGACCACAATCATTATTGTTGCGAAACACACACACCTGTGTGTAAGGTGGAAGTGGTGGTTGCCCTACCCAGGCCGGATCACGAGACAAAGTTGGCTCATTGGCTCCTCGCCGGGGACTCCGACCTGCCGCTACGTGTGCTCGAGACGTTGCTTGCCGAGCCGAAACGGTATCGTGACCTGAAGCTGGCACTGATCGACGGGCCGTCGGATACACCGCTGACCCGCGCCTTGAAACGACTTGGCGAACGGGCCATGATCCGGCAGGGCATGAGCCTCGATGATCCGGGAGACCCACGGTACTATGCGGCAACGTCGCTTGGTGTCCTGGCCGTGCTCAAGGCGCATGAGATGCGGCCCATCGAAAGTACCCTTGCGGAGGCTCGAAGGGCGGGCCTTTTCAGTGCATGAGCACCTTTCGTGATGTTGTGGTGAACCACCACCGGGAATCGGACGCGGTGCTGATCGCCTCGCACGAGCCGTGCATCACCATTGCCAATGATGAACGCCGCAAGGTGGCCGGGCGATCGTTCCGGGTCATCCGGGCCGAAGATTTGGATGCGGTGACCCTGCAGGGATCGTGGATCCTGGCGGTGGTACTTTGCCCCGGCGATGACCTGGCATCATTGATCCGGTGGGTGGCGGAGGGTGACCGCGACCCGCGGCGTATCCTCTTCTATCTGCATACGACGACTGATGCCAGGGCGGCATTTGGCGAATGGCATCGCGCCGGCTTACCCATCCATTCGACATGGGTGGTCCGGGACTGGGTGGAACTCCACAAGCATTTCGGCAATGCGTGGAACCTGCGTGTGTTCGACGATTTCCGGAAGCGGTGAATGGGCCGAAGGTCACCGCATCCGGCTCTTGAAAAAATTCCAAGTGTCCCGATCCATGAAGTGCACGTAGCAGTCTTTCATGCCTCGGTTGAACAAGGCGCGATGCGTTTGCGTTACCCGCTGCTCGAAGCTTGCGTCCTCCGTCCAGTCCATCACCGCGGAGGCGCGGAGATCGCGGAGTCGGCGCGGAGGTTCGAATCCGAGTGATGATCGTGGTGTGATGTCGGGATGATTGGGCTTGTATGCGTCTGGTCAAGCCCTGCTCGTGTCTCCTTCATCATCGATGCGGTCCGGTGGGAGCGAGCCAACAATCAACGCGGTGGCCGGCGCCGTGGTGGATGCGGCGATTCGTGTGCATTCGGCCCTCGGCCCGGGGCTATTGGAAAGCGCGTACCAACGCGCGCTGATGCGCGTGCTGCGAACGAGAGGTACCGCGTGGAATCGGAAGTACCGGTCGACGTGGTTTTCGAGGGAGAAAACATCGGCGGGGCCTATCGAATCGGCATCCTGGTCGAGAACACCGTGGTCGTCGAAGTGAAGTCCGTTCTCAACGTTGTCGATGTCCACGAAGCCCAACTCCTGGCGTAGCTGCGTCTCGCCGACAAGCGGGTCGGACTTCTGCTGAACTTCAACGTGGCCGCCATGCGCGAAGGCATCACCCGCTTCGTGAACTCACCTGACTGAACCTCCGCGCATCCTCCGCGCTCTCCGTGTCTCCGCGGTGGTGGACTGGTCCCAACCGAAAACCGGTGTGCAGATGTGAATCTCCCGTAGATCCGAAAGCTCGATCCCACCATGTTACAAATGAAGGGCTCAGAAATCGCTGCACCACTATTGGCCGTCCCAAGGGCGGGGCGCGCGGAGCCCACACGCGCCCCTCTGCCACTTCCGAGCCGAGCTACTGCGCCTCAAGAACGATCTCATCCACGCCCCCCAACCTCGACGCGCTTCGCGCGGCTCGGTAGCCCCCCACCGCCCCGTCGCATCCTGCCCTACCCCGGCGGCCACGTGTACTGCCCGCTCGTGGCGGTCGCACCTCCGCTCGCAAGGGCCCGGAACTCGACCTTGCTCCCGTCCGCGACGCTTTTGGACGTGGCCCATGAACCCCACGACTGTTTCTGCAGCGGGAACCAGGCGCCGCCGTTCACGCGCGCATCGACACCCGTCAATGCCTGGTTCGCGGTGACCTCGGTCTCCACCCACCATTTGTTCCCCCGCACGTTCTTGAACGCGGCCGTGAAACCGGGATCGGTTCCACCGCCCCCTCCACCGCCGCCGCCCGCTACAGGTGTGCCGGAAGGCCACACGTACTTCCCGCTGACCTTGCTATCGCCGCCTGTCGCGCGCGCCCGGAATTCCACATGACTCCCGTCGGGCACCGCGAATGATCCGGCCCAGTCGCCCCAGCTCTTGAGTTCAAGCGCGTGCCACGGGCCTCCGTTCGCGCGTGCGTCCACGCCGGCGAGGGGCTTGTTCGCCGTGACCTTCACCTGCACCCACCACTTGTTTCCGCCCTTGGAATCAAAGGACGCGGTGAACGAACCGCTGGGCGGTGGGGGCGGTGTGCTGCCACCTCCGCCACTCGTTGGGGTCCCGTCCGGCCACAGGTAGTTGCCGCTGACCTTCTCATCGCCGCTTGTGGATCGGGCGCGGAACTCCACCACGCTGCCCTTCGGCGCGTGGAACGATCCGGCCCAGTCGCCCCAGGTCTTGAAGTCGAGGCCATGCCACGGGCCGCCGTTGACGCGTCCGTCGACACCGGCGAGCGGTTTGTTCGCATTCACCTTCGTCGAGACCCACCAGTCGTTTCCACCGTTCGTGGCGAACGTGGCGCTGAAGGATCCGGAAGGCGGCGGGGGTGGCGGGGTGCTGCCGCCTCCATCGCCACCGCCCACGGATGACGTGCTCCTTGGCGGGTTGCAGGCATCGCGCAGTTGCCATCCGCCGAACAGCACCTTGCACGGCGCCGTCGTGTCGTACACGCGGAAGCCCCCGCCGCGGGGTGTGTCATGGATCGGCACCGCCCATTCGAGGTCGTTCCCCTTGTCGAAGTTGCCGGCGACGGGCCCACGGAGGGACGTCCAACCGGGATTCGGCACGTGCTGTTCCTTCGCGCCGGTTGCAGCGTCCAGGAACCAGATGCCGTCCGCACCGCCGGGTGCGAATCCGATGGCAAGAATCTCGTACTTGCCGTCGCCGTCCACGTCTGCCACAACAAGGTCGTCATTGGACCAGGTATTGTCGAGGCTCGTCCGCCACTTCAGTTTCCCGTCATGCTCGTAGACGAACACGTTGGCGGGTCCGAGGGCTTCCCAGTTCCCGGGCTTGTGGCCCATGGTGTTCCAGTCCTGGAGGATGATCTCCCGCTTCCCATCCCCGTCAATGTCCTCCAAAACGGGGTGCGTGTAGCTCATGGGGTTCGCCCACGACGGCTGCGTCTTCCATTTCAGCTTCCCGTTGTGGTCGAGCACGAAAAGGACGAGATGGTTGTTCTTGAGGTTCTTCGCGTCATGGGCGTCACGCGCCGTGAACACGACTTCCTTCTTGCCATCGCCATCGAGGTCGGCGGCGTTCCCCGCGACCGGAATCGATGCGGGCCAGACGTGGCTCTGGGCGAAGAACTCCCACTTCGTGGCTCCCGTCGAGGCGTCCATGGCGCGGACCTCTCCGCCATCCCCGAAGAACAGCACCTCCTTCTTCCCGTCACCGTCGAGGTCGGTTACCATGGGGCCGGCGTTTCCGCCGAATTTGTCGGACTTCCAGCGGACCTTCCCGTCATGGTTGTACGCGTACAGGCCACGCTCCTCGGTCGCCATGAACGTCTCCAGCTTGCCGTCCCCGTCCACATCCTCCAGCCATGGGCCGCCGTCGGCCGCCGCGTTGAAGTCGAAATCGTTCGCCCGGTGGCACCAGCGCTTTGCGAAGCTGAACTTGGAGGCGGATGACTTCTCGGGCTCGAACTCGTAGCGGCATGTGACGGCCGCGCTGTTCGTCACGACGATGTCGAGGACGCCGTCCCCGTCCACGTCGCCCACCGCCACGTCGTTGATGGGGCGGACGCCCCAGCCGGGCGGGTAATCCGGTTTGAACTCGGCAAGGATGGTGGCGCTCGTCGTGCTGATGACGTACACGTACTGGTTGTCGTTGTGCGCCACAATCTCGACGAACCCGTCCCCGTTGAAGTCGGCAATGGTGAACGAGGCCGCGTCGAACGCCTTCATGAAATGGGCTTCGTTGGCCGATGCATTCGACACTTCGACGATCAGGGTGCTGGCTGCGCCGGCGACGGGAGCGAAGACGGCGGTCGCAAGGAGGAGCGGGAGAATGGAGGCGATCACGCGGCGGGTGCGCGATGCGGGAGACGGCATACGATGCGGCATGGCTGTTCGGCGGCGCATGGTCCGTATGGAACGTCACTCCAACGGCGGTCGCCGAGGCTGCCCGTCACAGGGGCTCCGCGGCAGGCACGCACACGTAGTCCGTCACCTCGGTGGGGCGGCCTTCGGCAAGGGTGCGCGCGATACGGCCCGCGCGAGCATACCGCTCCCGTATGGTGGCGGTGTCATACGCGGCTAGGTGCGGCGTGATGGTGGCGGTTGCGATGTCCCGGAACCGTGCGAGGTCCGGAGGGTGGGGTTCGCCCGGCAGCACGTCCGCCGCATACCCCGCGAGCCGCCCTGAGCGGAGGCTCGCTTCGGCAGCGGTCTGGTCCACGATCTCGCCGCGTGCCGTGTTCACGAGGATGGCACGCTCGGGCAGCATCGCGAGGGCCGCCGCATCGATCATGTTCCGGGTCGCATCGGTCAGGGGAACATGGATCGATAGCACGTCCGCCTCCGCGAGGAGCGCAGGAAGGTCCGGGGCGTAGGTGAACGCATTCTTGGCAACGAGCACCGGGTCCTCAACGAGGTCGCGCCCCACGACGCGGCTTCCTGCGGCAAGTGATAGGTGCGCGAAGCGGGCGCCGATGCGGCCGGTGCCGAGGACGCCGAACGTGACATCGACAGGATTGCGGGATTCGAGCCCCGTTCGGTCCCATGATCCCGCTCGTGCGATGGCCACGGATTCCGGGATGCGGCGCAGGTGGGAGAGGGCCTGCGCGAATGCGAATTGGGCGACGGATGCTGCCGCGTAGTCTCCCAGGTGGTATCCGGCGACGCTGTGCTGTTGCAGGAGTTCCGCCGGCAGGTGATCGAAACCGTCGCTTCGGGTGATGATGGCCGTGAGTTGTGGAAGCCGCGCGAGCACGTCCGGAGTGAGACGATCATGGTACGCGATTACGAGGATCGAGGTGTCCGGGTGATCGCCGGCCAAGGCGGCCGTCAGCGGGGCATCCGTGACGGTGGCCGCCGGGAAGGCATCACGTGCGAAGTGGGATTCGTGCGGAGGAACCGAAGTCACAAGGGTGTGGGACGCCACGAACCGGGTAGGCAGCGATTGCGCATGAGGGCTCCGGACACTTCTTCCGACCGGGGTGCCACTCCCTCTTCAACCCGTGTTTAAGTGCGATCAGGACGCTACGAACGGCACTCCGGAGTTCCATGGTTCGCCGTCCTCGTACCCAAGGGGCCAACGACAACGATGCCCTTTCCGCGATCCCCGCGGATCCCTTGGCGGATTTCCTCCCGCCCGTCCAGCAGTGGTTCGCATCCGCGCTGGGTGACCCCACCGAGCCTCAGGTCCTTGCCTGGCCGGCGATCCGACGCGGGGAGAACGCCCTCATCCTGTCGCCCACGGGGAGCGGGAAGACGCTGGCGTCCTTCCTCGCCTGCCTGGACGACCTGTGGCGCACGTTGGAAGCGGGGGAGCAACCCGACGGCATCCACACCCTCTACATCAGCCCCCTCAAGGCCTTGAACGCGGACGTGCACCGGAACCTCGAAGCGCCCCTCGAAGGGGTGCGCCAGTTTGCCGAGGCGATGGGTTCGCCCCTGCCCGAGATCCGGGCCGCGGTACGGACCGGCGACACCACGCAGGCAGCCAGGCAGGCGATGCTGCGGAAGCCCCCGCACATCCTCATCACGACACCGGAATCCATCTTCATCCTCCTCACGAGCGAGAAGGGCCGCAAGATGCTGAGCGCCGTGAAGTACGTGATCATGGACGAGATCCACGCCATCGCCGGCACGAAGCGGGGCGTCCACATGGCGCTCACCCTCGAACAGCTCGCCGAGCACGCGGGGGAATTCCAGCGCATCGGGCTCTCCGCAACCCAGCGCCCGCTGGAGGAGATCGCGAAGTTCCTCGGCGGCGCGCGGTGGGAATCGGGAAAGCTTGTCCCGCGTCCGGTCAGCATCCTCGATGCGGGCCGCAGGAAGAACCTGGACGTGGCGGTCATCTCATCGGTCCCGGACTTCACGAACCTCGGCGAGGACAGCGTGTGGCCCGCGCTCTTCGCGAACCTGCTTCACCTCGTGAAGACGCACACGTCCACGCTGGTGTTCGCGAACAATCGACGACTCGCCGAACGCGTGGCCGCCCAGTTGAACCACATGCTCGAAGGCGGGGAGGATCGGCCCGAGCGCGTGATCGCCCAGGTGGACCCCGGCTCCATGGTCGCGCAGGCGAAACCGAAGATGCGGGAATCGCGCGCCGTGAAGAAGACGAAGGCGAAGGGCAAGGGAGGGACTGCGCCGCGACGCGGACCGGGCGAGGAAGTCGTCGCATCCGGGAACGGTCCCGTTCGCGCCCACCACGGCAGCATGTCCAAGGAATCCCGCCGCGAGATGGAGGAGGACCTGAAGGCCGGGCGATTGCCCGCGCTCATCGCAACGTCCAGTCTCGAACTCGGGATCGACGTCGGGCATGTGGACCTCGTCGTCCTCCTGCAATCGCCCAAGGGCGTGAGTCGTGGACTGCAGCGCGTCGGCCGCGCCGGACATCAGGTCGGCGAGACGTCCAAGGGCCGCATCCTTCCCACCCACAGGGAGGACCTCGTGGAGAGCGCCGTCACCGTGCGCGCCATGCTCGACGGCGAAGTCGAGGAGACGCGCGTGCCCAAGGGATGCCTCGACATCCTTGCGCAGCAGGTGGCCGCTGCCGTCGCCGCCGAGCCCAGAAACGAGGATGACCTCTACCGGATCATCACCCGCGCCTACCCGTACTGGGACCTCTCCCGCAACCTGTACGATGAAGTCCTTGAGATGCTCGGCGGGAAATATCCCGCGCAGGCGTTCCGCGAACTGAAACCGCGGATCCACCGCGACCGCGCCCAGAACATGCTCACGCCGCTGCCCGGAACGCGGCTCCTCGTCATGATGAACGCGGGCGCCATCCCCGACCGCGGCTACTACGCGGCCATGCACGTGGACGGGAAGACGAAACTCGGCGAACTCGACGAGGAATTCGTGTTCGAGAGTCGCGTCGGCGACGTCTTCCTTCTCGGGTCGAGCGCGTGGCGGATCACGTCCATCGACCGCGACCGCGTGTACGTGCAGGAAGCGCCCGGGGAACCCGCGAGGATGCCGTTCTGGCGCGGGGAAAGCATGGGCCGACCCTACGAACTCGGGGTGCGGATCGGGCGGTTCCGCCGCGAAATCGAGGAACGCATCGAGGACCCTGACATCAACACGTGGCTCGCGGAACGCTACATGCTTGATGAGAACAGCTGCGCGAATCTCGTCCGCTACCTCAAGCGGCAGAAGGACGCGACCGGCGGCCTCCCCACCGACAAGCGCATCATCATCGAGATGTTCCGTGACGAGATGGGCGACCCGCGGCTCGCCATCCATAGCGCCTTCGGCGGCAAGGTGAACGGGCCGTGGGCGCTTGCCCTCCGGAAGAAGCTGAGTGATCGTCTCGGCATCGAGATCGAGGCATTGTACAATGACGACGGGATCCTGCTCCGGTTCCCCGACGCCGAAGCGCCCCCGCCGTTCGATGTCGTGACCGACCTCACCGCGAGCGAAGGGGAACAATTCGTCCTCGACGAGCTACCCGGT
>JBFILE010000061.1:0-14416 GCA_041599855.1 Thermoplasmatota archaeon | reverse complement strand
GCGGCGAGGGTCCGCGACACGGTCGTCTTGCCGCTGCCGTCGATTCCCTCGCACACGATGAGCGCTCCTCGGGGACGCCGGGTCACGTCACCGGGGATGGCGGCGCCCGACTTAACCGGAATGTACATCCAAATGCATACATCGCACGGCGGCGTGGACCGGGCGCAGGGGGCCGGGGCGAGGCGGGACAGGAGGATGGGGGGACATGATGGGCAACCCCAGCCTTTTTCAGCCCATCCGGTGTGGACCCATCAGGATGCACATCCGCGGGGATCATGGCACGCGCGGACGTTCCGTCGAACACGGCATGGACGCGTCCACCGCGCACGTGGTGGAAGCTGAATCCGGGGAAGCCATCATCGTCGAGCCCGTGCCCCGGAGCTTCGCGAAGGATACGGGCGTGATGATGGCGGTGTTCGGCATCCTGTCCGCCCTCGTCCTTCTCGATCACGCGCTTGAGGCCCGGCCCCTCTCGAACGAGCCGCATGGGTTGCCGCCGACCACCCTGGTCATGCTGGTGACAGTCGGCGCCATGGCCCTCGGCATCTTCGTTTGGATGCGCGTCCACATCCATCGCATCCGGATCGACGCGGACGGCGTGCACCTCACCCATCGGGGCCTGCGGGGCAGGATGACGCGCACCGTTTCCCACGGGGACATCCGCATGGTGCGCGTGGAGCAGTTCCAGATGCAGGAGCGCCACGGCATGGCCGCTCGATGGCGGGCGTCCCTCGTCCTTGCCGACGGGGACGGGATCGGCGTCGTCCACAGCCGTGACCGCGCCAACGTGATCCCGTACGCCGAACGCGTGGAGGTTGCCATCGAACGGCTGGGCCGTGTCGCCGTTACGCGCATCGACGCGAGCGGGGGAGCACCGCGGAATGCGGAAGCCAGCGGCTATCGCACCTTCATCCGGGAGGCCTCGCGGGCCCGCGGCCTTGAACCACCCACACCGTCGCCGTCGTATTCGATCGCCCGGGCTGGCGCGGGCTGGCGTTTCGACGCCACCGCGTTGTCATTTGTTTCGATCATCAGCCATCACCGGAACCTGCTCATGACGGGAGCCGCCGTCGCATTCGCCATGGCGTCAGGGATGACGACCGTGACCACCTTCCTCGCGGCTTTCGACGACCCGCGCGAGGACATGGCATTCGTCATGTTCCTGGCAGCCATCCTCGCGTGGGTGGGCGGCATCCTGGGCTGGATCGGGTATCAGGCACACGGGCGGGACCACATCATCGTGGAACCGCACCGGATCGTGTGGGGCACCCGCCGCGGCAACCGGACCGTGGTGCGCGCAGCATGGGCCATCTCGGACGTGGTGGAAGTCACGGATGTCCACGGTGGAGTCTCGATCGTGACCGCGACCAGCCACCAGCCTGCAGGGTTCGCGTACACGGCGGACCACGACCTGCCCGCGGTCCTTGATGGGATCCGGTGGGCGTGCGCCGATGTGGCCGTGGTGAAGGGAGTCCGGATCGGGCCGCCATGACCGGAGCGGGTCCGGAGGGCGGCCCCCACCCCCCTGAAACCTTAATCAACCAAGTCCCGATTCCCGGCGCGATGCGCTTCATCCGGAAGGGCAAGGTGAAGGAAGTCCACGAGGTCTCCGACACCGAACTCGAATTCCGATTCACGAACCAGATCAGTGTCTTCGACAAGGTGATCCCCACCCTGATCCCGCGGAAGGGCGAGAGCCTCGCCCGGACGAGCGCGCACTGGTTCCAGCGCGTGGAGGAGAAGGTGGGCGTCAAGACCCATTTCCTCGGCCTCCCCGCCCCGGACGTGATGCGGGTCCGCCGGATCGAGATCCCGGACGTGACCACCCTCACGCCGGAGAGCACGAACGTGCTCATTCCCCTCGAAGTCGTGTGCCGCCACTATGTCGCCGGCACCATGCACGACCGCCTGAAGCGCGGCGTCGTGAAGCCGAGCGATCTCGGGTTCACGTCAAACGAGGTGCCCGAGGTCGGGACGCCGCTCCCGGAGCCCCTCGTCGAGTTCACGACGAAGCTCGAGAAGACGGACCGCGACCTCGGACTCGCGGAGGCGCAGGCCCTCGCGAAGCTCTCGGACGAGGAGTTCGAGCACCTGAAGGACGTGGTCCTCGACATCGACGCCGTCATCGCGGACGATGTGGAACCCCGCGGCCTCATCCACGTGGACGGGAAGAAGGAATTCGCGTACGACGAGAACCGTGAACTCATGCTCGTGGACACCTTCGGCACCGCGGACGAGGACCGGTTCTGGGACAAGGCCCGGTACGAGGCGACCGGGGAGCGCGTCGAATACTCCAAGGAATTCGTGCGCCAGTACTACCGGAAGGGTGGCTACCACGAGAAGCTCATGGAAGCGCGCCACGCCGGTCAGCCGGAACCCGATATTCCCGCACTCCCGGACGACGTGACCGCGGAAGTCAGCCGCCTGTACGGCGAGTTGTACGAGAAGATCACCGGGAAGGCGTTCTGACCGGGCGCGCCCGACCCCACCGGGTCGGCCAAGGCTGCACCCGATGGCATGAGCGTTCACACGCGCGGCTTCACCGCCCCGGGAGGGGTGGACCGAAACGCGCCTTCGCGGCCGATGACGCGGGTGGCGGCGTCGGTGAGCGCTTCATCACTGATGGGCCGGGGCTGACCCACCACCAGGTTCATCGCCGTTCACAAATAATGCGAGAACCCATGGGATCGGCTTCGGGACCGGATTCGAGATCGACATCGGGACCGGTACCGGGCCCGGCATCCGCAGCGGGATCGCAACCGCTGCGTGGCAAGGTCGCCGTCGTCGCAGGCGCCACCCGCGGTGCTGGCCGCGGCATCGCCATCGCCCTCGGGGAAGCCGGGGCCACCGTGTACTGCACGGGTCGCAGCGTGAAAGGCGCCATCGCCACGCCGGGCCGGACCGAGACCATCGAGGAAACGGCCGAGCAGGTCACGGCTGCGGGCGGCCTCGGCATTCCGGTGCGCGTGGACCACCTGGACGAATCGCAGGTGCGGGCGCTCTTCGACCGGGTCAAGCGCGATGAGGGAAGGCTCGACATCCTCGTGAACGACATCTGGGGCGGCGACGCCCTCGTCGAGTGGCAGAAGCCGTTCTGGGAGATGGACATGGAGAAGGGGCTCCGCATGATCCACACGGCCATCGACACGCACCTCATCACGGCGCGCCATGGCGTTCCGCTCCTGGTGGACCAAGGCGCAGGACTCGTGGTCGAGATCACCGACGGGGATCACGCCCTCCACCGCGGAATCCTCCTCTACGATTTCGTGAAGAATGCGGTGATCCGCCTCGCGTACGCGATGAACGAGGAACTGCGTGACCGCGGCGTCACCGCCCTCGCCGTCACCCCGGGCTTCCTCCGGAGCGAAGCCATGCTCGACCATTTCGGCGTCACGGAGGCGACGTGGCGCGACGGCGCCGCGCAGGACCCGAACTTCATCGCGAGCGAAACACCCCGGTTCGTCGGCCGCGCCGTCGCAGCGCTTGCGGCGGACCCCGACGTTGCCGACCGCGGCGGCCGCGTTTGGGCATCGTGGACGTTGTCCGATTCCTACGGGTTCACCGATGTCGACGGGCGCTCGCCCCATTGGGGCCGCCACTGGCAGAAGACGTACGGCGACCAGTTCTGGAAGCCGCTGGACGACACGTTCTACGGCTACTGGGGGCGGCTCGATGACCTCCGGAACCTGACACCGCGGAGCGGGAGGAAGGACAACGCGGCATCAGGTGGCACGTAGGGCCGGCCCCTCGACAAGGGCCCGGCACCTATCCGCGTCCACTCTGCCGGCTCATCCAGTACCCGGCGAACATGACGGAGATTCCCACGAGTTGCGCCCACACGCGCGCATCCGGGATTCCGAGACTGGAGAGGCTTCCCCCGGTGAAGGGCAGGAGCGCTCCGAGGCTGATCAGCGGGAGTCCGATGTTGGTGCGGCCGCTCCGCAGCCACCCGATGAGGGGGCCGACAATGAGCAGCAGGCCACCGACGATGTTGACGATGACCGCGGTGGTGCGCGGGGCGCCCGTGATGAGGCCGAGTCCGGGGTCCTCGACCGTGAGTTCCGCGGGGAGCGGCGCGAGGGCGGCGCTGATGGCCATGAAGGTGAATGCGGCAAGGAGGAGTCCGGCGAATCCGGTGGCGAGGCGCCGGTCGCCTGCCAGGTACAGGGTGCCGAGGCCGAGGAAGCCGACGAGCCCTGCGGCGAGGGGGAAGTACAGGCGGTACACGAGGGGCGTCCACCCGTTGAGGCCGCTCGCCGCTTCGATGAGGCTCGCGAGGGCGTACAGGATGAGGCCCACGGCCCATGCGGCATCACTCGACCGCTTCCGCTTCGCGACCTTGGGCAGGACGAATCCTGCGAAGGTGGCGGCAACCACGGCCGCGAGAAGGGAAACCACCCACTGGGCCATGTGGCGGGGACACCGAAGGCGCGGATAACCGTGTCCATTCCGTTGCGCGGCGAGGCGTGGGACGGGCACGCACCCGGATGCGGACCGCCGGAACGGGATGCGTTCACTCGTTCCGGATGATGTCCGCGCGAACCTTCACGTCGAGGATGCTGCCCCGCTCGAATGCGCCGAAGAAGCGGCCCGCCACCTGGTAGGGGACCTCGATGATCATGTGGTCGTCCGCGACCTTGAGGCCGCCGAGGGTCTCGTCCTGGAATCCGCATTTCTTGTTGATGGCGCGGAAGACATCCATCTTCTTGAGGCCGTCCGCGCGGCCCTTGTCGAGGCGGAACTGGACCATGCCGACGGGGTCCGAGTACTCCTTCCAGTCCATGACGCGCGCGATGCGGTCCCGCTTGCCCTTCTTGCCTTCGGGCACATCCTCGAGCTTGATGTTGCCGCCCGAGACATCCTCAAGGTCGAGGAGGCTGCGACCTTCATCCCGCGTGATGAACGTGATGGCCTTGCCCGCCTTCCCCATGCGTCCCGTGCGGCCGATGCGGTGCACGTACCATTCGGGGTCCTCGGGAACGTCGTAGTTGATGACGTGGGTGCAGTGGCTCACGTCGATGCCGCGGGCGAGGACGTCGGTGGCGCACACGATGGTGGTCTTTCCGTCGCGCACGTTGTCCATGACCTGGTTCCTGGCCTTCTGCGTCATGTCGCCGTGGAGGGCTTCGCTCCGGAAGTTGTGGCTGCGGAGAAGGCGATCGACCTTGTCCACCTCGTACTTGGTGCGGCAGAAGACGAAGGCGAGGTCCGGCTTCTCCGTTTCGAGCACGCGGTACAGCGCCCACACCTTGTTGCGGTAACCGACGTTGTAGTAGATCTGCTCCGTGCCTTCGACGGTGAGCTTGTCCTCGCTCACCATGATCGTGACTGGGTTCTTCATGAGGTCCTGCGCGAGGTTCATGATCTCGTTGGGCATGGTCGCGCTGAACAGGAGTTTCTGGGCGCCGTTGGGGACGCGCTTCATGGTCCATCGGATGTCGTCGATGAAGCCCATGTCCAGCATGCGGTCCGCTTCGTCGAGGACGAACATGGAGACGTCGTCAAGGCGGAGGTTGCCGCGGCGCATGTGGTCCATGACGCGGCCGGGGGTGCCGACCACGACGGATACGCCTTCCTTGAATGCGCGGATCTGGGGGCCGAAGGCGGCGCCGCCGTAGACAGCGATGGCCTCCACGTATTTGTCGTACCCGATGTCGAGGATCTCCTCGGCGACCTGTTCCGCGAGTTCGCGGGTGGGGACGAGGATGATGCATTGGACGCGTTCCATGTCAGGGTCGACGCGTTCGACGATGGGGATGCCGAAGGCGGCCGTCTTGCCGGTGCCGGTCTGGGCCTGGCCGAGGACGTCCTTGCCTTCGAGGATGGGGGGAATGGCCTGGGACTGGATGTCCGTGGGCTCGACGAAGCCCATTTCGTCCAGGGCCTCGATGACTTCCCGCGAGAGCGGGAGATCGGTGAATTTGCGGATGGTCATGGTACATCGACCTGAAACTCGCGGCCCGGGCATGACCCCGTGGGGACGCGCTGGTCGTGCGGAAAGTCCCGTTCCCGCTTATATGCCCACCGGGCGCCTCGGGGCGCGTTCACGGCGAGGGAAACGGGCGGGGGCAACCACTTGATTCGCGTGCGGAGGACCCGTCCCGTCCCGGAAGCAGAACCCGCCATCGATGGGCTGCCGGGGGGTTGCCAAGACGCCGCTTCACTCCGCGTCCAAGCCCCGCCGCGACCGACGGCTGACCCCGAGTCCGCGCCACCGTGGGCGTGGGCGGCGATGCGGCCGACCCACCCAAGCCATCAGACGCTCGGGCGCTTCCCGCTCACCGTGCGGCCGACCACGGCGAGGGAGGTTGCACCAAGGCCGATCCCGAGGAGGGCGATGCCGAAGTGCAGGATATTGCCCGGCATCGTGAGGATGATGCCGGCCACGCCGGTCGCGAAGAGCCCGAGGATACCGATGAACAGGTACACGGCTCCGAAGGCGATGGCAAACCCGGCCACGGTCTCGCGGCTGAGGTCGGGTGCGAATCCGAAGTACAGGGCGATGAGTCCGGTCAGGATGTGGACCCAATTGTGCACTGTGGTCAATTGGAAGTCGATCCCGAGCGGGTTCGCCTCGAAGAATCCGACGAGGCCGATGAGGACGAGCACGATTCCGACGACGCGGGCGAACCACAGCGCAGGGCTTGATGTCATGGATTTGGTGTCTGCCATGGGTACCAGTCCTCGGGGGGTTGCCAACCGTTCATGGAAAGGGCTTCTGGCGGATGGGTCGGCGCAGCCGGGCCGTGGAATCGGGGCCCGGACGACCGGCGATGGACTCAGGGGTCGGGCAGCAGGGCCGGGAAGGTGGTTATCGCGGCCGGGACGTGCGACCGGATGGATCGACGGCCTGCCGATTTCAGCGCAAAACCCCTCCGAGTTCACGAAAATCATAAGTGTGACGCGGGATTTCGCATTATTATCGGCCCGAGGCCACGAATCCCATGCGTTCCTTCACGCTCTCCGAGAAGATCCTTGCCCGCGCCTCCGGACATGCCCCCTCCGAGGTGTCCGTCGGGGACGTCGTCACCGCGAAAGTGGACCGCGTCATGAGCCACGACAATGCGGCCCTGATCAAGCGCGTCTTCATCGACCTGGGCAAGCCCCGCGTGTTCGACGCGAGCCGCATGGTCCAGGTTCTCGACCATCGGAGCCCCGCCCCGGACCGGGACACGGCCGAGAAGCATCAGGCGGTCCGCGCATTCGTGAAGGAACAGCAGATTCCCGACTTCTACGACGTGGGCGCCGGCATCTGCCACCAGGTGCTCACGGAGAACGGCCATGTATTGCCCGGCCAGCACATCGTCGGCACCGATTCCCACACCTGCACGTACGGTGCCGTGGGGGCGCTCGCGTACGGCATCGGCGCCACGGAGATGGCCACGGTGTGGGCGCGCGGTGAACTCTGGATCCGCATCCCCGGAACCCTGCGAGCCACCTTCCGCGGCCGGACAACAGCCGGCGTCCACGCGAAGGACGCGACCCTGCGCATGGTCGGCGATCTGGGTGCCGACGGCGGCGCGGACCACACCGTGGAATTCGCGGGCGCCTACGTGGACGGCCTCAGCATCAGCGAACGGATGACCCTCTGCAACATGACCGTTGAGATGGATGCCGTCGCCGGGATCGTCCCCGCCGACCGGACGACCCTCGATTACCTGCACCCGCGCCTGCGCCCGGGCGATGTCGCGGAGCCCATTGCCGCGGACCCGGGCGCCCCCATCTCCCAAGAGTACGAACTCGACGTCTCCCGCCTGGAGCCGCAGGTGGCCTGCCCGCACCGGGTCGACAACGTCCACGGCATCGACGCCGTGAAAGGCAAGACAATCCACCAGGCATTCCTCGGATCCTGCGTGAACGGCCGCCTCGACGATTTCCAGGAAGCCGCCCGCATCGTGAAAGGCCGCAAGGTCCACCCGGAGGTGCGCTTCATCGTGACGCCGGCATCCCGGGACGTGCTCCTTGAAGCCATGAAGGACGGGACATTCCAGACCCTTGTGGAAGCCGGCGCCGTCGTCGGGACCCCCGGATGCGGCCCGTGCATGGGCGCCGCCGGAGGAATCCTCGGAACGAATGAGCGCTGCATCGCAAGCTCCAACAGGAACTTCAAGGGGCGCATGGGGTCGCCGGACAGCGAGGTCTACCTTGGGTCGCCGGCGACGGTGGCGGCGAGTGCGTTGGCCGGGGAAATCGCCGATCCCCGCGACTACGTCTGATCGGGGCGGCGTTTGCGGGAGCGTTTGCGGAAGCGGCCTGCGGAAGCGGCCTGCGGAAGCGTTTGCGGAAGCGTTTGCGGAAGAGGGTGCGGGAGCGTGAGCGTGAGGGGGAGCGTTAGCGTTGGCGTTAGCGTTGGCGGTGGCGTTGGCGGTGGCGTTGGCGGTGGCGGTGCGTTGGCGCGTGGCGGAAGCGCAATGGGCGATGGCGATGGGCGGTGTCAATGCCACGCTGCCGCGACGGGCGGGTTGGACGCCTTCGGCCCGCGGAGGCCGGCGGGGTGCTACCGATCCGGGCGCGTCCGGACACGGCCTGCCAAAGGCGGGCGACTGCCGCACCCGGCCATTATGGCCGGTGTTGATCCGTTGAGCCTGATCGCCTTCCAGGCCCCGACGCGAGTCGACGCCTTTTAAGGGTCTGGAAGCGGTTGCCGCCCTCGTGGAACGGTCGGAAGTCCTCCTCGACACGGTGGACGTGATCGCGGGCAAGATGGGCGTCAACGTCCTCTTCCTCATTTCCGACCATGGCGATTTCCTGGAAGCCGCCATGACCCGGGCGAAGGTCCCGGTGATCCTGGCCACCAGTCGCGAAAGCGTGGCCGAGGAATTCCGCGACCGCGTGCGTGGCATCCGCATCATCCACGAATCCCTCTCCTCCTCCCTCGGCATCCTCAACCAGGTGAAGGAACTCCTCCTTGGCGCATTCCTCGATGGGACTGTCAAGAGCGGGGACAAGGTCCTGACCCTTGCGACGAACCTCGACGCCCTCGAAGTCATGCTCGTCTTCGACGTGGACCGCGACATCGAGTTGACGCACCTCCGGGAAGAGCTGGAAGACCGCGTGGACATGCAGGCCATCGAACGACTCCTGAGCCTCGCGAGCGAGCTTGCCCGCGAAGGCCGCGAAGGGAAACCCGTGGGCACCCTGTTCGTCATCGGCGACCACGAAGCCGTCCTGAACCGGAGCCGGCAAGGCGTCATCAACCCCTTCCACGGGCACCCGGAAACCGTCCGCACGATCCACGACGATGCATGTGTCGAGACGCTGAAGGAATTCGCGCTCCTCGATGGCGCCTTCGTGGTGCGCGGCGACGGCATTGTGGAAGCGGCCGGGCGCTACCTCGATGTGGACAAGGACAGCCCCCTGCAGGAAGGCCTCGGCGGGCGGCATCTTGCTGCCGCCAGTGTGACCCGGGCCACGCAGGCCATCGCCATCGTGGTCTCGTCCAATGGCGCGATCCGCATCTTCCGGGACGGCCGCGTGATCATGATGGTCGGGAAGTTGTAGGGCCGACGTGGCCCATGCGGCAGCAGCTTCGCTTCGCGCGAGCGCGCACGCACGAGCTGAGGCATCCGCCGGGCGTGCAATCGCGCCCGATGCCATGCAGGTTTCGACCCCCGGTCGGAAGACATGGCCCGGCTCGCCGCCGGGCCATGCTGCCCTCACAGGTTCGGCGCGATGAAGTCCACGTCAATGACCGTCTCGCCCGCCGGAACGTCAATGCCGCGACCCGGATCACTGACCCGCTGCGCGAGACTGACCTGCGTCTGCATGATGACCGGCGTCGTGAACGCGCCCGCCGGCAGGAAGAGCGCATGACGCGTGCTGGTCTGGTGATCGAACACGCAGTGCGGCATGTTCGGGAGTTCGATGACTTCCATGCCCACGTGCGGGCCCGAGACGTACTCGCCCTCCCACACGGAGGACGTGGGGCCTCCGATGTTGTTGATCACCATGACACCGCCCCACGGGGCAAGGGGCGTCAAGGTCACTTTCGCGATCTTTGCGTTCGTGAGTTCACACGCCGCGAACGTCTCCCTTGTGGGCGCAGCTTGGAGGGACTGGGGGTTGCTGGTGGCGCCCCCGCGGTACGGGTCGCGGCATTCACCGACACCGCCATCCCACTCACCTGCATCCTCCGGGTCGCATACCTCCTGCAGCCATTTGTCGTGGTTCGCATCATGCCAGAGGGCGATGCGCGTGGCGAAGGTGGCGAAGCCGGGCTTGAATCCGTATTGTTCGTTTCCGGCGGAGGACGCGGACGGCAGGGGATCGTAGTAGAGGTTGATGGCATCGTGCTTGCCATAGGTCACGCCTGACGGGCCACCGTCCGCGTGGGCGGGCAGCGGAATCGTGATGCCGTGGTTCGTGTCCGCCCACAGGTGCCATCCGGCCGCGTACTCCGAGAAGTCGGATCCGGTTCCGCGCGCGTCCGTGGCACCGCCCCAGGTGGCGCCGGGGTACACATCGAACGCGGTGTTCGGTTCGCGCGCGATGGGGCTCACGAGGAAGGTGTTCGCCTCGCGGAGTGCCTCGTCGCGCGCGGCGTTCGCCTCCGCGGTGCCGGGGAGGCCGGCGCGCGTGTCGAGCACGTACCGGTACGTGTCCCGCACAGTCGGGTATGATGCCGCCGTGAACGACATGTATGCAGCCTCGATGTCGGGGCTGATGGCGGAGTAGCGGTCCACATCCACGAGTCCGGATCCTTCGAGATCGTACCCGCGCACGGTTCCCGGCATCACGGTGGCATTCGCCGCCGCGATGGACCACATGGTCATGAGGAGGCCCCCGTCCACGAAGGTGTGGCCCGCGAACACGGTGTTCGTGCGCGTGACCCACCCTTGCTCGGAGGCTTGTGCGGTGAGGTCCACGAAAAAACCGTCGGCAGCTTCCGACGACCGGTTCTGGGTGGCCACGAGGCCGGTGCCGGTCGGCGGGATGATCACAAGGTTGCCTTGGAGGTCGGTGTTGAAGCCGGCCTGGAACGGCAGGAGCCAGAGCGGCATGGTGAACGAGGCGCCACTGGAGGCCCCTTCCCACCGGAATTCGTCGCTGGCCGCGGCGGATTTGTCGTGGACATCGTCCACGACGCCATTCCCGTTGAAGTCGTTCCACTTGCCGTGCCAGGCGAAGAATTGGCCGTGCCCGGGCCAGATGCATTGGCCGCAGCCGCGGGCCTCATCGGCCACGGCGAGATTGCTGGACATGAATGCGCCACCGGCGCTCGCGAACCATTGGCTGTCGAGGATGAGGCTGCCATCGCCCCAGCCGTTGGCGAGGCCGTTGCCGGGGTCGCCGGTGCCCGACCGGTCGGACGCCCGCTGCGCGAGTCCATGAAGGCCGTTGTAGGCCGCATCCACGACCATCTGGTCGTCTTCACGGATCTTGCCGAGACCCCGGTCGACACCGAGATGATACAGGGTCAGGGGATCGGCGACGGCCACGGGCGCGACGGCAGGGATGATGAGGGATACGAATGCCAAGGCCGCGGCGATGCGGACCAAGGTCGTTGCTGAGCGGGACACGAGAAACAGCCTCCGAACAGGCGCGTGGCTTGCGGGAACGTCAAGGTTTCGTGACTCGCAGAGTGACTTCGCCGAATTTACCGGACCCGTACGGGTATCTATTGGACGTTATTGCTCAATGGACCCTGCTGCAGATCGAAGGACCGAATGCAGCACAAGGGGGCCAGGCCCGCGAAACGACGTCCACGAGGTTGCCGGATGTGAATCGGAGCGCCGTCTGGGAACGACGCAAAAGCCCAAATCCGGCGGCCCCCGTCGCAGCGCTATGCGCGGCCGTCCGACCCGCCCCTTGGCCCTCATCCTGTTTGCATCCACGATCCTCGCCGGTTGCCTCGGCCCCGGCGCGGAGGACACCCGCGAAGACCCAGCACCAACCGCGGCCATGATTCGCGTCCCCTCGGCCGAGGTTGCCAACGCAACCCATCCCTTCGCGACGTTCCTCTGCCGGGACGGCTACTACTCGGCGTCGGAACTCTCGATGGCGGCCCTCGACCGGTGCAACCACCGCGTCACGAAGCCCTTCTTCGACCGCACGGTCTTCGACGTGGTGAACCAGCATGGCCCGGCGAACGAGGTGTCGATCGCAGTGGACCCGACGAATCCCCTCGTCGCAGCCGGCGGCGGCAAGGATTACACCGTGTCGTACGTGAGCGACGACGCCCAATGCGGCGAATTCACCGTGTGGATGGGCACGTACTGGACCACGGACGGCGGCATCACGTGGGGGAACGACATGATGCCCGGCTTCCCCGGCGACCCGCGCGAGAGTCCGCTGAAGGGGAACGGATGCAACACGGACCCGGTTCTCGTCTTCGATGATGACGGCACCCTGTGGTATTCGGGGCTGAACTACCGCGGCGGCCGTGAGGACACGACGACGACCGCGAACCCGAACGGCCATGACGTATTCTCGGGATCCCAGCTGTACTTCGCGAAGTCCACGGACGGCGGCGCGAGCTACCCCGCCATCAATTTCGCGGCGTTCGGCGACAACGACGCCGTGTTCAACGACAAGCAGTGGTTCGCACTGCAGCCGGGAGGCGACCACATGATCGCCACGTGGAGCCAGTTCATGCCCGCCGGGAACGTCATCGTGTACACGGAGAGCCTGGACGGGGGCACCACATGGACGCCGGAGCGACTCCTGACGCCAGGCCTCGGGATCCCTGCCCTCGGCCAGTTCAGCATGCCGCAATACCTGCCTGCGGGCGCGACCGCGGACATCGCCGTCATCTGGTGGACGGGAAGCGAAGTCGTGTACACGGAAGGCGTTGTGACCCCGGGCGGAACCGACTTCCTCCCCGTGCAGTCGAGCTTCCCGGTGAACTCCCTGAAGAGCGGGCCCGGGCGCGACGGGACCGGTCCCAGCGCGTTCCGACTCAGCACGTACCCCGTGCTCGCGGTGGACACATCGGGCGGCGCCCACGACGGCCGGCGTTACGTGGTCTGGCCGGATCAGGCAGGACCCCTCGACTCGGACGTCCAGGTCCTCCTGCGCTGGAGTGACGATGGCATCACGTGGAGTGCGCCGGTCGCCGTGAACGATGACGCGGCCGGTGACCAGCTGATGCCGTGGATCGATGTGGATTCCGAGGGCGGGGTCCACGTGGCATGGTACGACCGTCGGAACGACCCGGACAACCGGCTCCTCGACGTATACTACGCGTACAGCAACACCGGCGGCGAGGGATTTCATCCGAACGTGCGCGTCACGGAGACCAGCTTCGACGGCGACCTCGGCCACCACCAGAACGGGGGCCCGTTCATCGGCGACTACATCGGCGTGGACGCAACGCCCGTTTCCGCGCACATCATGTGGGCGGACACGCGGCACACCGGTGAGGCAGGCCGGGAGAAGGGGAGCGACGTGTACGCGGCCACGATCCTGCGGGACCTGGGGGCGCGCGGGACGTTCGATGCGGCTTTCACGACGCGGGCATAGAGCGCAAGGAACCCCTCCGGCAGTAGTGCCAACTTGAGCCCGAGCCCTCCTGCGAGGGGTCGCCATCCGGGACGCCGAGCGGGCAGCCGGGTGGGTGCAGGTCGCGCCGCAGTTGCGCCGGGGCGGGTTGATGGGCAGTACCAGCTTATGCCGCACCGCCTCCGCCACGGGTCGCCCACCGGGGGGAGGCGGAGCAGGTGCCGGGGAGGGGTGCAGGTCGCGCAGCAGGCGCGCCGGGGCCGGCCTGGTGGGGCCCCAATTGTCACACCCACACCCCCCCGCGACCCGCATTGAAATCCTCATCTTGGCACCCTCGGGGGCTGGTTGGGGGACTGGTTGAGGAGGTCAATTGTCAAACCCGCCCCTCGCGAAGCGCGCGATCCCGTGACGTTGGCACCTGTTCCCGCCCCCGAAAAAACCGCCGGGTGGCGAACCCTTGAAGGGATTTGTTTATATTACTGAAGTTACAAATGGACAGTGTGGCGACAAGCACAGGCTCCACGGTGCTGCCGATTACCCGCGGGACCAAGTCTCGCCTCGATGACGTGAAGGAGCGGGATGATTACGAAACGCTCCTTCGCGCGCTTCTCGAAGAATGCCCCCCCGAAAAGGCACGCGCCAGAATCGACGCCGCACGTGCAGCCGGAAAACGCCGGATCGCCCGGGGACGTGCCCTTATCGAGGCCGGCGAAGACACCGGGCGGTCGCCAGGGAAGCAGCTCATGATCGCGGACCTGGCCGGCGTTCGATGGAATCGCTGGCTGAAGGACGGCCGCGTCGAGCGGCTCGGGCCTCGCCACTTCCGCTTCCGAGTCGAAGCCCGCGCCGATCGATCCTCGGAGGTGCGCATTGTCCGCAAAACCGGACGCGGCATCGCTCCTTGACGCAGCCCGCGCAAGTCGCGACGACTTGGAGTCGCGCCTCCTCCTTGCCGCGACCGTCCAGCGCGTCGCAG